>NZ_JABZFS010000045.1:0-2177 GCF_014237355.1 Desulfosporosinus sp. | reverse complement strand
TTATCCTCTGGCCAATTCAGATAGTCGGCATATGAATATTTGATCATACCATACTGCTTTGAAAAAGAACTCTCTTTGAATTCTTGCCCCATCTGGAAGCCACCTCCGTAGGTAATTTTAACATATAATGGTATTCGCGTCGAGGTAAGTCTCAAGCACATTATAAACGCCTAGATGTTAGTCATGGCAGAACGCCTTAAACTGGTTTCCAGGGCTTCCTTGGTGTTGTGTCGATTGATACAACCCCACGAGAAAAAAGGATAATCCAAAAGACAAACTTCCGAGTCTATTGACCGGAGCATTTCTGTCGTTTATCTCTTGAACCCTCTCAAAACTTGATATTGATTAAACAATAACGTATAATTACGTTAGATAATGCGTACAAATAATTAGAAGTCGGGATGCGCTAACATCCCGACTGTACAACTGACCGCAGTGAGCGGCCTGTTTAAGAAGAGCAAGAAGCTCCCTTGGGAAAAGGGTGGGGCTACTTGCTCTTATCCATTCCTTTGACTATTATTACAGCTAAAGTAGCTAAAGAAATTGCTACCATCAACGCTTCATATACAGTCATAGACCTCACCCCCTTTCATCGGAGGATCGGCCACCCACCCAGCCCTTTGTAGTTGTACACACTCATTATATCATAATATTCTAATAAATTAGACAGTTGTGAACAGAGTATCTCTCGAAGCCGTATTCTTTTTTGTTATAGTCTCCTATTACAGTGAGGGCATATCTAATAATAGCTCAAGCCATATATCCGAATATCATATCATCCAAAAAACCAAGGTATATGAAACCTGAGTAGCACGGCGAAAACTTAGTTTTCACAAGCGAAAAATAAGCGGATTAAGTTGGTGTCAGGCATCGGTCCCCCTCCGCGAGTGGCTGCCTCAAATTACGCAACGTTGCACAATTTGAACTAATCCTAAGTATTCCTTTGGTGTCTGGCCCATAATCGAAGAAGTTCGCTAGTTTGCATAGGGAGCTTACTGTTTTCCGTTCGAAGGCCCCTTGGGTAAACTAACGAGGATTTAGGCCATTTTTCAAAATGTCGAATTAATGAAGAAAAGAGAGGTTCCATGACCCTTTGCGGAACTGTAAGCGAACGAAAGTATTACACGATCAATGTCACAAATGAAATCATAAGCGTCGATGATTGGTAAACTTCCACGGCATCACCTCCCTTCAGAGGAATGCCGACCGCCCTGCAAGCCTTTCTGTTACAGGGTATATTATTGCATACAAGTACTGAATATGGTGCATTTATAGTGCAACGTTCTCCCTTGTCAGAAGGTAAAGAGATCCGAACACCCCTAAGGGCAATCGGATCTCTTTCTAACCTTTATTGAATTTTGAGGGTGTACGACATACATAGTTTTGATCAATGAAATTATCCGAGATTGCAATTAAGCAACCCGTAAGAAAAGTTATCTGTCTTTCGTCACTTAGACTACTTGCAAGCTCGATGGCTTCCTTGGTGATATGTCGATTGATACGACCCCGCGAGAAAATAGGATGATCCAAAGACAAACTTCCGAGTCTTTTTGACCTGAGCATTTCTGTGGTTTATCTCTTGAAGAGGGCGTAGGAGTCAATTTTAAATGTCCTATCCATTGAAGAAAGGAGATGTTCCATGACCCTTGTTCTCATATTATGCCAAATTAATGATACAGTAAATGAAGGTCTGTAATTATGGATTGATTTCAGCGTGAACCCTAGTTTTCACAAGCTAAACAATAAGTGGATAAGTTGGTGTCAGGCACAGGCCCCCTTTCTAAGCTTACTGCAGACTCAATCAAAAGGATGTCTGAGGGTATTCAAGAAATTTCCGGCCATTCTTTAGATGTCTATGAACTGGCAAGCCATACTGCTCAACTAGCGGAAACTGGCGTTAAGGGAATAGAGTCTGCTGTTAGTCAGATGGATACGCTTATAAATCAATCCAAGGCTATGGAGAATGAAGTCCTTCAACTTGAAGGCAATTCTCAGAAAGTTGGCCAAATCACAGAAGTTATCACCGCAATAGCTGCTCAAACCAATCTCTTAGCCTTAAATGCCGCAATAGAAGCCGCAAGAGCAGGTGAGAACGGTCGAGGATTTTCAGTCGTGGCAGAAGAAGTACGAAAACTAGCAGAAGGTGCTACAGAAGCCACCAATGAAATTAAGACAAT
>NZ_JABZFS010000056.1:0-76648 GCF_014237355.1 Desulfosporosinus sp. | reverse complement strand
AAGCTTATCCCAGGAACCAGCTATCACGATAGTGGGTTAGTTAACGGAACAACCTATTACTATACAGTGACGGCCCTGGATGAAGCAGGGAACGAATCCCTTGTGGCCCCGGTGATTAGTGTAGTTCCGGCAGGTGGAGCAGGGATACACCAGGAAGACGACCTGGGGATTGTCTATAGCAGCGGCTGGACACGAACTTATGAAAACAATTCCAGTGGCAATTATTATAGTTGGACAAATACGGTGGATGCCACAGCGAGTTTTATCTTTGATGGTACGGGAATTAAATGGATAGGTTTACCAAGTGCAAATGGCGGATATGCAGAGGTCTATCTCGATGGGTCTCTGGTGAATACAGTTAATCTCTACAGATCTCAGCCTGAGTATCAGGCCGTTCTTTGGCAAAGTGGGGTTCTTGAAGCAGGAATTCACGAGCTAGTTATAAAAAGTCTTGACACCAAACAGGTCAATATCGATTACTTGGACGTGATTCAATCCTCGGATACCACACCGCCAAGTGCGCCAACGGGATTTAATGTTGGGAGCGAGGGAACTAGCCGCTATTTACAGTGGGAGCAAAGCCCGGAAGAGGATCTGTATGGTTATTATGTCTATCGGAGTCTTACCGGCCAGGCAGATTCCTTTAGTCGTGTCAATGTTGATCCCATCCGGTATGGCACAACCTATAGGGAAGAGTTCTCCGATTCCCCTGTCTATTATAAAATCACGGCAATCGATACGGTAGGAAACGAATCCCCAGCCTCTGCTATTGTCTCAGACACTCCACTAGGAACGTCTAATGCCCTGGTTGAAGAAGATAATCTGGCAATTGAGTATAGGGGAATCTGGACCCCGAGTGCCAGCAGTAACGCTAGCGGAGGGAATTTTACAAGTACAACAGATGCCGGCTCGACCTTTAAGTATACCTGGTACGGAACCGGACTGGATTGGCTGGCCAAGAAAGACTCTAATCTTGGAATTGCCAAAGTTATTTTGGATAACGGTCAGCCAGTTTTAGTGGACCTTTACAATGGATCGGCGCTGTATATGCAGCCTGTCTATCGAATCAGGGACCTGGCTTTAGGAATGCATACCCTGGAAATCACTTATTTTGGACGAAACATCAAAACAAACGGTACAGGAATTAACGTGGATGCCTTTAACATTGTCGATGCTAATACAGGGCTTCCCGTTCCGCCGAGCAATGTTGTCGCTAATGCTCTGGTCAATAAGGTGAAGCTGACCTGGGATGCCCCTGATCCGACCCAATATCCCGATATTATTGGCTACAATGTCTATTACCAATTTGGTGTTTATGCAGACCAGAAAGCAAATTCAGGGCTTGTTCAATCCGGATTTACCCACACAGGGCTTAGCTTAAGTACGGTTTACTACTATAAAATCACTGCCGTGGATGCCTTAGGTAACGAGTCCCTGGTTTCTGAAGAAGTTTCAGCAGAAACAGCGGAAAGTTATATTAAGGCAGTACTTGAACCGGCTTACTCAGGAGTACGAGGACAACCGATTTCCCTTGACGGGAAAAACTCCTATACCGCAGATCCCCCCCTGATCTATGCGTGGGATCTAGACAATGATGGCAGTTATGACGATGCCACGGGAGAACAAACCAGTGTTGTTTTCGACAATGCCGGGGAGTATACGATCGGTTTACAAGTCACAGATGCTAACGATCGGATCTCAACCACAACGGCAGCCGTCAATGTAAGAGTTGCCGTAACCGGAGTGAACCTGGATAAGGAGACTTTAACCCTTGAAGCTGGAAAGACGGGAAGCTTAACTGCTGCGGTCCTGCCTGAAGATGCACCGGATAAGACAGTCACCTGGAGTTCCAGTAATCCAGCAGTGGCAACCGTCAACTCCAATGGTGAAGTAACGGGGGTTAACCTTGGCACGGCGATCATCAGTGTTAAGACAACGGATGGCAGTTATACGGCAAGCTGTACTGTGACAGTTATTAAACCCATTGTAAAGGTCACGGGGGTAAGTCTAAACCAAAGCAGTCTAAGATTGAACGTTCATCACACAGCCCAACTAACGGCCACCGTAGCACCGACGGATGCCGATAATAAGGGTGTTACCTGGTCGAGCAGTGATGAGGATGTGGCAACGGTTGATCAAACCGGGTTAGTAACGGCGGTTAGCGCTGGAACAGCCGAGATCACGGTGACAACCAGTGATCAAGGCTTCACAGCGACCTGCCAAGTGACCTCTGTAGCAGATACTACGGCACCGACCATCCAGAGCGTTAGTCCTGAAAATGCCATCACCCTGGGTGGGGCTCAAGCACAGCGGCTTACGGTTAGGGCCGAAGATAATGAAGGCTCAGCAGGGGCAACGGCTCGTATGGAGTACAGCAGGGATGGCCAAACTTGGACTCTAATACCAGGTACAGTCATAGGTCCAAATGGAACCTCGCCCTTCAGTTTCTATATCGATTGGGATCTTTCGACAATGACTAGCGGAACCTATACTCTGCGCTATACGGTGGTTGATGGTGCTGAGAATTCTGTTCAACAAACGGTAACCTATCAGATCGATCGGACGGCACCTCAAGCTCCACAAAACTTAACAGCAACCGCTAGTCCCGGAAGTATTAATTTGTCTTGGACAATGCCAGCCGATGCGGATGTAGAGTATTATCGACTCTATCGAGCAGTCGCAGGCGGTTCCTTCCAGTTCCTGCAAAAAATCTCCGGACGTACCAATGTTTCCTGTACCGATTTAACCGGGGCAGAAGGGCAGGAATATCAATATCAGATAACTGCTGTAGACAAATTCAGTCAAGAGGGGTCTCCTTCGAATGTGGCAACCTCGACGGGGGTCAGTGATACTGTTCCTCCAACCATTCTGGGAATCGAACAGCTGGATGGCACAGTTTTTGGCAAACAAGCGACCATAACCGTAAGGGCAGAGGATAATATCAAGCTTGCCAGTGTAAAGCTGCAGTATTCCTTAAATGATCTGGACTGGACGGATATTGGCCGGATTAGCGACCAAACAACGGCCACCTTCCATTGGAATACGGAATCACTTAACGGAGAAGTTAAAGTTCGTGCCCTGGCCTATGATGCTGCCGGGAATGAGAGTGACGGTAATCCCGTTCGCACCTACCAGATTGACGGTGTCGGTCCTGCCCAGATCACTGGAGTTACACCCGTGGCAGCGGTAACCAGTGTCTTGCTTAATTGGGATGATGTCCCTGACTTAGATTTCCATTACTTCCAAGTAGAAGTTAAGGATACCTTTGATGGGATCTTCGCCTCAAAAGGAAAAGTCTATGATAAACGCGGGCTTAATGTTACCGGACTGAAAGCCAGTACGGATTATTGGTTTAGAGTGGTTGCTTACGATAAGGTGGGCAATCGGGGGATTCCTTCTGAGGAAATCCAGGTCAAGACCCTTGATGATGCTGTGGCACCCCAAGTAACCGGAATTTCGCCGGCACCTGCTCAATTTGCCAATCTGATTGCCTTAAGAGGGACCGCTGCGGATAACGTGGGAGTAGCAGAATTCACCTTCCAATACTCTACGGACCGTTTAGTTTGGACGGATTTGGCCACGATCCACCTTGCCAACTCGCCGGCTTCCGCTTCAGCTGCCTATGACTGGGATGTTTCTGGCTTAGCGGAGGGAGCATACTTCGTGCGAGGAGTTGCCAAGGATACTGCAGGAAATCTTAGCAGCACATCGGATAACGCTAATTATGTGGAATACCGAGTGGATCATACAGGGCCAACTGCACCCACAGGTTTTCAAGCTCAAGCAGCCGATGGCTATGTGACCTTAAGCTGGCTCCAGAATCCGGAACTCGATTTAGTAGCCTATAAGGTTTACAAATCCACCAGCGTGGAGGGATCCTATTCAGTATTAGCAGAACGGGTTTCTTCATTAGAGTATCGTGACAGGAATGTGGAACCGCAGACCACGTATTTCTATAGAGTAGCAGCACTGGATAGGTCCGGAAACGAAGGTCAATGGGCTGAAGTATCTGTTGCAACTTCGGATGATACCACTGTACCAGACGTCTTAAGTGTATCCCCTAGTGACAATGCAGCTTTACCAGCTAATCCAGTTATAAGTGTCCTGACCAGTGACAACTACCGCTTGGCAAAGGTGACCCTTGACTATCAAATGGTTGGGGACACCAGCGGACCTTGGACCTTGATCGGGGAAAAAGATCTTAATACCTATAGTGAGGTTAGTCGTTTCACTTGGACCACAACGGGGTTGACGGAAGGACAATATCTGGTTCGAGTGATTGCAACGGATCAAGCCGGGAACGTCAGTGCGGCGAGGGTTACCCAGTATACCTTAAACCTTCAAGCTCCGGTTCAGCCTGTATTAACGGTAACCCCCCGTGGTTGGGGAGTCGACCTTTCCTGGAGCGCCAATAGTGAACCTGATTTTGCCGGATATCGCCTCTATCGCAGCACTGTCTCTGGTGGAAGTTATCAAAGGATTCGAGAGACTACCTTAACGTCCTACACAGATACCCCCTTATTACCGGGAATTACCTACTACTATAAGGTTGAAGCCTTAGATACCTATCGTAATTCAGTCATGAGTGAGGAAATCGCTGCTGCACCAAATGCTGATGATCCTTATCCACCAACTGCTGCAGCGGGTAATGATCAATCTGCCATCATCGGAATGGAGATTTCATTTGATGGAACCCTTTCCCGTGATAATGACCGTATAGCCAGCTACGAGTGGGATTTCGGAGATGGGTCAGCCAAGGCAGCCATTGCTCAACCTACCCATACTTACCTTGAGGCGGGAACCTATACTGTAACCTTAAGCGTGTCCGATCCCACGGGTAATATTAGTTCAGACACCCTTCAGATCACGGTTAAAGAGCCCCTTCAGGTTGGAACCCTAGATGTCCGAGTCATCGATGATAGCAGTGGAGTGACGCTTTCTGGTGCGAGTGTCGTTATCCAATTACCCGATGGATCCTTAGAGCATGCCACCACCAATAGCCAAGGGATCGCAACCATCGTAGGCAGCGCAGGGGAATATAAGGTCTATGCTTACAAGACTGACTTTAAGCCTGTGGCCATTGATGCCACCCTGGAAAACAGTCAGAAGACCACCGCTACAGTTCGCTTGCAGAGAGGGGAACTGGTGGTTGGAGAATTGACGGTTAGGCGCATGACCCTAGACGAAGTAAAGGCCACAGGGGTCGATGTCAATGCTCCGGAAAACCAATGGGTTTATAGTTATGAAGTGCATCTTTCCTTCAATAACCAGCCCCTGGAACCAGTCGTTCATATCATTAATGGCCAAGGACAATTTATTGGGAGTTCGTGGCAGCCTTTAGTGATTCATAATCCACCGAATCCTCAGGGTACGAATCCGGGTACCATGATCGCATACCCTACAGCAGTTCCTAATTACGGTCATCCTGAGGTAAGGCCCACCATAGCCTATCTCGTCGTGCCGGGTGAAGCACGTTGGTTAAAGGAGTTTTTTGAAGTAGGTCTGACCTTGGAAAATACAGCGGATGAGGAGTTCGTAATTAGTGATTCTAAATCCACCTTAAAGCTGCCAAACGGGCTGGTCCTGGCGCCCACCCGCGAGCCACAGAGCTTAACAGTCAACTTAGGGGATATTGCCGGCGGCGAACGACGGGAAACAAAATGGATTATTAGAGGGGACGAAAAGGGCTGGTATAACCTGGAAGCAGATTTTACTGGCATGCTACAGCCCTTTGATGATCAGGTGAATGCTGTATTTAAGACGAAAGATCCTTTCAGAGTATGGGGAGATGATGCCCTCAGAATGCGCATCGATGCCCAAAACAGCGTAGATCAAGGTTATCCCTACAATGTTCGCTTTGGTCTGGAAAATGTTTCGGACATTCCGGTCTACAATGCAGCTATTGAACTAAAGGATCAAGGGAAGCAGCATTATATCTACGCCCCAAACCAAGAGCTGACCGAAACGATTAATGAACTGAGCCCGGGTGAGACAGTCTGGGCAGATTATCAGTTAATCCCCAGCATCAATGGTTTCTTAGATCTATCCCAGTCTTATATCTTAAAAACCGGCGGAAACTCTGCAGTCCAAAGTGAAATCACAGGGCATGATGTCCCCGAAAACTTGCCTGGCACAGCGCCGGTTCTCCAGCAGATACACACTTCGGATGGGAAAGTTACCTTAACTTGGACCCCGGTATCCGGAGCACTAAAGTATCGAATTTACTATGTGCGAGACGATTTGGCCATCTCTCGTTTGCCGGAGATGGTTTATGAAGCACAAGATTCGGAAACAACTGTGACCCTAGCGGAGACTAATGGCGCTAAAGATTATGTCCTCACCACTGTCATACCTGAGGGTGAAGTGCTTTATCACGCAACCACGGGACTTTCTTGGACCGCTAAAGCAGGTGCCATGGTGATCACCGTTAATCCTGATGAGATTTATGCGGGAGTAGAGCGGGAACTTTGGATTACAGTCAATAAGGAAGGATTGCCCGTGGCAGGCGGTACAGTGGATGTGGGTTCTTATGCCCAAGGCGTGATATTAGATAGCAATGGGCAAGCCAAGATAAAGGTTAGGCCTACCAGCCCAGGGATTATTGTAGTAACGGCACATGACCCGGTAAACAGCCAAATAACAGTCAGTACTAATGTAACAGTCCTCGGCGCTTTACTTGCAGCTCCTGTTGTTCAACCGGTATTTTACACGGATAGCGTTGTCAATGGAACAGCGAAACCATATACTAGAATCATTGTCAAAAAGGGCAGCGCTGAGATCGGTAATGGATTCGTCGGAGGAGATGGAACCTTTGCAGTAGGGATTTCTGCCCAGGCAGTAGGTACTGTACTAACGGTTATTGCAACAGACACCTTAGGGAACATTAGCCCTGAAACGACAGTAACCGTTGGCGAGCAGAACATTCCCGTCGAAGGAGTAAGTCTTAGCAAAGCAAGCACAACAATTACTGTTGGTGAGACTGAAATCTTAACAGCCACCGTTGAGCCAAATAATGCTTCCAACAAGGCAGTAAACTGGAGTTCCAGTGACGAAAGTGTAGCAACCATCTCGCCAAGCGGAATGGTTACAGGAGTAAGCGAAGGAACTGCAGAGATTAGAGTGACGACGGTTGATGGAGGATTTAGTGACATCTGCACCGTTACAATCCTGAAAGAATCTGTCATTAAACCCTTAGTTAGGCTGGGTGTTAATCCCAGACTTAACAACACGGTAGGACTATTCGTGGGTATAGGGGATATTATGGATGAATCAGGTAATCCAATATCTAACCCAATTCTTAAAGGTTACCAGATCGGGTTGGAGTTTAATCAGGAAAAATTAGATGTGCTTGACGTTATTGAGGAGACTAATTTAGGGAGCTTTACCCAAACCAATGATCCTGAAGGAAACATTATTCTTACGGATTCCTCAGACATAGGAACCTCGGATTTCGAGTCACTCTTCTTTGTACCTATTCAATTAAAAGGATCTGTACTTGAAGAGGCGAGCATCCGGATAAGGTTGATCGACATTACAGAGGAGACTATTAATTCCGTTGCCACAGACACATCAGTGACCCTTTATTTCCAGAGAGGAGAGATTCGTAACGAGTTCGCTGAAGACCCCGGTATAGAAGATGCCCTAGCAGGATTGCAATATCTTGCAAATATAAGGAAGGCCGGGCCGGGTGGAACAGAAGTCAACCTTGTAAATTTGGCATCGATTTATGCCCAAGAAGGCACGGATCAAGGCATCAAAGCCAATATCAAAGATATTATTACATTAATGCAGTATGTAGTAGGTAATCGTAATGAATATTTAGTACCGTCAGAGTAGGGGTCAGACCCCCACACAATGGGAAACAATTCTGACAATTTGAGGCGATAGGTGGTTTGATAAACGCTAGATGCAAATTTACATCTAGCGTTTGTTTTTTAGGGAGCTATGCTCTGAGGTTCGGTGTTCTTATCCTTGTTTAAACGTGCTGTGTATGGCATAAAAAAGTTTATAAATACCCCGGTGAAAAGGGCAGAAAATATTGTGCCGATACCTATTGGACCGCTAAATGCGAAAGCCAGTATTACAAGGACAAGGCTTACGAGGGCTCGTGAAATTGCGACATTAAGACCTGTTAATTCATTGATGACTAGCATTGATCGATCCATGGGATTTGGTGCAAAATTGGCTTGTAAGTTTACAGAAACCCCTAAACCCACAAACCCTACCCCAAGTATTAAACAAGAAGCCTGAGCGAACAGTGTTACAGGACTAATCAAATCCCCCAATACAAAAAGCCATAGGTCTATTCCCATACCAGTAATTAATGAGGTCATTAAGGCGAAATATTCAAGCCTTCGGCGCTGAGCAGCTGCATTGAATAATACCAGGGAAAGACCTACAACAATTTCCCAACTGCCAATGGTTAATCCAAACGTCTGAAATAATCCTACAAGGAGTGCGTCAAATGGGGAGGTTCCCATTAACGAACGAATTGTTAATGCTATCCCAAAGGTCATGATAATAATACCTGATACGTAGAAAATAAAACGATGACGTGACTGATGCATATGTTTCCTCCTCAACCTACTCTAGGGAAGTCTTAATCCTTCTTATTACGGAACAATACTATTAAGTATAATTGAGAAAAATATTATTTCAAGGGGTCTTCAACTGACCCCCACACAATGGGAAGCAATTCTGACAATTACGTAAGGATAGTGGTAATAACCAAAATAAGAGGTAGATTCGCTTCCAATCAGGGTGAATCAACCTCTTACTTATTTAACTCCCTAATAATAACCACCTAACTAGTTGCTAATTTTTTAGCAATCGCTTCAGCTAACCATTCTGCATGTATTTTTCCTTGTTGTTCAAGGGCTCCGCCCTCTTTTATAAGTTCCTCATTGATGGTAAATGAACAGAGACAAACTCCTCTATACATTAATTCCGTTCCCGCTATAAACATTTGGATTGCTGCCATGAAGTCGGCATGCTCTTGCTGGACTGAGACTGGAGGGTTAATCTTCGATAACTCTGATCTGCACTTCTTGTAATTATTAACAGCCATCATGTATCCGAGATTATTCTTTCTGAGTGTTTGAAGACTCATTTCCTTATCATTGATAATCGACTCGACATCTTTTGATATCTGATGGAGTCGCTGGGCAATTTCGTTAATTTTTTGTCCATATAGACTTTCCTCTTGATTCATCATTATCACTCCTCTCCTATCCTTGCTATTTTGATAAAAGAAAAGCACATTACGTTAATCTTTATGCTTCCAAATATAATATTTAAGCTAAAGCTTACTGGCTAAATCCGATAATGCCCTTGCTGAACCGGAAAGGGATTCCACTGTCGCTCCAATTTCCTCAACAGCTGCAGAGACTTCCTGTGTATTTCCCCCTACCTTTTCTAATTCCGTGGTCATTTTTCCGACAAGTCCTTGAATACCGCCGATTATTTTGCGAATATCCTTAGCTGATGTTGCGCTTGAAATTGCCATCGCTCGAATTTCAGAGGCAACTACGGCGAACCCTCTTCCAACATCACCCGCTCTAGAAGCCTCAATTGAAGCATTGAGTCCGAGAACCTTCGTATCACTAGCCACGGAATTTATGTATTCTACAACTTCCTCCATTTGTATTGCTTTTTCATTCACTTCGTGGGCCTGTACTGTGAGGGCTTGTCCACCATCTGCAAGGGATTGGGCAGAGGCAGCAATATTTTCTATGGCAGCAGCAACTTGCTCCAAAGATTCTGAGAGCTCCCTGGATAAGTCAGGTAATTTCTCCAGTGCATATTCTCTCTCATTTGAACCCGTTGTGGCAATCCCGCCGATGATAACTCCATTTTCCCGAATTGGATAAGCTACTCCTGTATAAGCAACGCCTAAGGATTCTGCTCCAACCTGTCTTTGGACCTTTTCACCAGTTTGAAGACATTGATAAGACGTACTCGTGGGTGGTAATGGGTCACCAACCTTAAGCGGGAGAACAATAATAGAACCCATTCTAATGTAGATAAATTTCTCAAGGTCAAATAAGAAAACTGATGTTTTACCAAAGTCTGTTTCAAAAATCACGTCTACCATTTGGACATAATCTTGGATCATAGCTATTCCTCCTAACAATTATTTTCCTTGGACTGAATCGCTTAGTTCAGGATTAGCAGAGTTTAACCAGGATAAAACTTCGTTTGAAAAAAGCTGTTCTATGTCTAAGACTGGAATAATATTATCCTTTGTTTTAATAATTTCTTTGATTGTGCCTTGATGTATAATGTTAGGGATCTTTTCAAGAGAGTTACTTTCAAGAATTTCAACCACATCATCTACCCAGAGGCCCACTTTTTCAGTCTCCTTGGCCGACTCGAAAATCATTATTCTTGGTTCACCTTCGTCAGCGGGCTCAATTACAAATTTCTTTCTTAAATCGATAATCGTGACAACTCCGTCACGAACTTTGGCAATCCCCTGAACGAATTCGGGTGCGCCCAAAAGATCTATGACTTTTACAGGCTTGATAATTTCGCGAACACAATTCATCTCTACAGCATAGTCATTCAGCCCTAATTTAAACTGAATAAATTGTTTCATTTCGTCCATTTACCTTACTCCTTTCTTTTTCATAATGGTATAACTTCCGGAAATTTGAATGATGCAGTAGTCGTAAAATTACCTAATTAAGCCCTAAAAATGCAATAAATATGCCAATAACTCTAATTATTCTTAGACTTTTTAACGAACTATGTATAAGTCCTAGAAAAATAATTTTTAATTATTCGAAATATTTAAAAATTAATAAAACATACAAACTCAGTTTTGTCTACCAATCAAGACATTTTTCTCATAAAGGCCAGGTTATTTGTAATATAGCTGGGTTTCACAATGTGTCTACCTTTGGACGTTATCTCAGATCGTAGACATTCTGATAATCCTAAAAGGGTCTTTGAGCGGAGCTCTATCCGAAGGGTGGTTCAACATGCAATTTTGGTTGGTAGTATTCCTGAAAATAATCCTGCGTTTCCAGTATCAGATATTCATCAAAAAGCTTATTGCAAGAAAGTAGGGAAAAGAATTAAGTGAGTTATGGTATGCAAATGCGGCTTCTGGTTCTGCAATATGATGAGGTTGCTCCTAATTAGCATAGTCATCTGCTCTTCCAAAAGAGAAAGCCCCCTTTGGCAGATAATACTGCGAAAAGAGAGCTGGGTTAGGCGTATTTCAACCACCTTGATTTGCTTCTATCTATTCTAATGATTCTTTTCCTTCTCTACGAAACTTAGCAAATTCAGCAGTTGCTGTAAAAATCACGTCTGTGGAGGAGTTAAGTGCCGTTTCGCAAGAATCTTGTAAGACACCTACGATAAAACCTACACCAACTACCTGCATAGCAATTTCATTTGGAATTCCGAATAGGCTGGCTGCGAGAGGGATCAGCAATAGGGAACCACCGGCTACGCCTGATGCACCGCAAGCACTTATAGTTGCCAGTAAGCTGAGGAGCAATGCAGTAGCGAAATCCACTTCGATGCCTAGTGTTTTAACTGCTGCAAGGGTCATAACAGTAATCGTAACAGCTGCACCAGCCATATTAATGGTGGCACCAAGTGGAATGGATACGGAATAGGTATCTTTATTTAAACCTAGATTTTCACACAAGCTCATATTTACCGGAATGTTAGCAGCAGAGCTGCGTGTAAAAAACGCAGTAATACCACTTTCCCTTAGACACTTAAACACGAGGGGGTATGGGTTTTTCCGAATATATACGTACACAATGATAGGATTGACAATAAGAGCTATAAAGGCCATACAACCAATTAAAAGTGCCAGTAATTGTCCATAGCTGAGCAAGACCCGGATTCCACTTGTAGAAATGGAATCAAATACGAGACCCATGATACCTAATGGCGCAAATTTTATGATCCATCTAACCATTTGGGTTAAGGCGTCTGAAAAATTCGAGATCAGCGTTTTTGTAGTATCACGCGCATTCTTTAAAGCAAAGCCGAGGATTAACCCCCACGCCAATATCCCGATATAGTTAGAGTTGTAAAGTGCTTTTACTGGGTTATCAACGACATTCATTACTAATCCTTTAAGAACCTCGACTATACCTCCAGGAGGCGACAGGTTTTGGGCCCCCGCTGCAAGGGTCAAGGTTACCGGGAACACAAAACTGGCGATCACCGCTACAAGTGCAGCTGCGAATGTTCCTAAAAGATAAAGGATGATGATGGGTTTCATATTCGTTTGATGGCCGCTCTGGTGTTGAGAGATTGCTGACATGACCAAGAAGAGCACCAATATTGGTGCAATTGCTTTCAAAGCACCTACGAATAAAGAGCCAAAAATTGTGATGGGTTTTGCTGCTTCGGGAATCGTTACTGCCAAGATAATTCCAATGATCAAGCCAATTATTATTTGTTTTACCAAACTCAATTGATTCCACTGGTTCATAATAGTTTTCATTAATCGCTACCTCCGATAATCTAAGACACTCAATATGGATCATTCCCTATGAACCTTTAACAAAGTTCATCCTAACTGATAATAGGGGTAAAATCCACAGTTAATATTCCCCAAAAAATCGATAATGATAATGGGGTCTGACCCCCACACAATTTAGACACAATTCACTAGGACCATGGGATTTCCTAATAATCGATGGAACGCGAAGAGCAAGAAGCCCATCATTCTGATGGAGGCTTCTTGCTCTTTATCATCGCCGCAGATGTTTTACTATCTCAGCCCCTTATCATAGGGTATGCCCTCTGCTTTAGGAGCCCTTGATTTTTTGGAGGTAAAGGCCAGAACGACCATGGTTGCCACATAGGGCAGCATTTTATAATAAGTTTGGTTAATATCCAAAGCAGCTAAGAAGGGGATTAGGGCAATGGAATAGGCCACAGTACGCAGGAAGGCGAAAAATAAGGCTGCGAGCAGGATCTTAAAAGGCTTCCATTGTCCGAAGATCATAACGGCAAGCGCCAGGAAGCCAAATCCCGCAACTCCTGTATGACCGTTGGTGTTCCCGTTCATGACTCCAACGGCATAGAAGAATCCTCCAATTCCGCCCAGGATACCGGAGAGGCTCACTCCTGCATAGCGCATGAAATAGACGTTTATTCCAACAGAGTCGGCGGCATGAGGATGTTCACCACAGGCGCGAAGGCGCAGACCAAACTTCGTTTTATAAAATACGATTGCCGATAGAACCAGCAAGAAAATTCCAATGTACACAGTGATATATGTATTTTGAAAGAATAATTTACCCAGCACGGGTACTTCGCTTAACAGGGGAACTTCTTTAATATAGAAGTTCTTGTTTGTCGTGATACCGTCGCTATTGAAAAACATTTTGGAAAACAAAAGAATGGCGGCGGGAATTAACATATTTAGTGCGGTACCTGTAATGGTCTGGTCTGCTTTCATAGTTACAGCTGCCAGGGACAACAACAGGGAATACAGAAATCCCGCACCTGCTGCAACGAGCATACCCAGGAGCAATATACCCTGGGCGTCGATGGAGGTACTTTGTACAAAGTAAACGAACAGGCAGCCAAAAAATGCACCCACCAGCATGATCCCCTCAAGAGCAATGTTAATGACACCGCTGCGTTCACTGAACATACCGCCCAGGGCCACCAAAAGCAGGGGGATAGCAACCGGAAGGGTATTCTGAATCAAATAATAGAAGGTATCCATAATTTACGCCCCCTCCTTTGGATCAGCAGGCAGGATTTTTTCAGACTGTTTTTTGTTATAACGCTTTTTTATAAGGTTAGCAACGGTTGAATTCATGAGCATGGCAAAGGCCGAGAAATAAATAATGACTGCAATCACAACATCTATGATTTCCGGCTTATAGCCGTAGAGGCTGGCCAGTGTGCCACCCCGTTGTATATGGGAAATAAAAACTGCAGAAAAGATAATTCCGATGGGGTTGGAGTTACCCAGGAGGGCTACGGCTATCCCATTAAACCCGTTGGCAGCAATAACGCTGACCGGCTCATAGGTCATACTGCTCCCAGCGATGGTCGAGGGTGCTAAAATTGCGAATGCTCCGCCTAGTCCTGCCATGGCCCCGGCAATGACCATGGTGAGGACGATATTGCGTTTGTCGTTCATGCCGGCGTAGGCGCTGGCAAATTTGTTAAAACCCGTTGCTTTGAGTTCGTAGCCAAAGGTGGTTTTGTTTAAGACAATAAATAATATAAGTGCTAAAACAATGGCCAGGATAATAGAAATATTGACACTGGAATGAGGGATTCCGAGAGTGGGCATTTGGGCTGAGGCCGGAAGATAGGCCGTTCTGGTTTTCGAGGAGATGTACATGGCTGCGTTTCCTTGAATAAGCATATCGACCAGGTACATGCCGATATAGTTGAACATGATGGAGGTAATAACTTCGTTAACGTTCAGGAATGCCTTGAATATCCCGGGGATCAAACCCCAAAGCATACCACCAACCATTCCAGCGAGAATACAGGCGATCCAATGAATACTGTCCGGCAGTTTCCACATAAACCCGACATACAAGGCAAAGAACATGCCCATGGTATACTGGCCTGAGGCCCCTATGTTAAATAAGCCCATTTTGAAGGCAAAGCCTACAGCCAGACCTGTCATTAAGATGGGAGTTGCAAAATAAAAGACATCCCCAATTCGTTTGAAGCCACCAATCAGCAGCATCTGAAAGCCTAAGAAGGAGTTGGCAGGACTGGCAATCCTCATAATAAGATAGCCGAAAACAAGGCCCAGCAATATTGCCAGTAGAGCGGCGGTAAAAGCGGAAAAGCCCTTGCTTTTTCCCGCTTTTTTAAGAATATCAAAAGCTGTTGAAGATGAAACCTTCTTATCCTGCATTTTCATTCTCCTTTGCAGTGCTGCGTTTGGCACCTGACATGTAAAGACCAAGTTCTTGAACAGTGGTTGTCTTGGCGTCTAGCTCACCAACGATTTCACCCTCATACATGACTAGAATTCGGTCACTTAAATTCATGACTTCCTCCAGCTCGAGAGATACCAATAAGACCGCTTTTCCGGCATCACGCCTGGCGACGAGCTGTTTATGGATGTACTCGATGGCGCCGACATCCAGACCTCGGGTAGGTTGTACGGCAATTATGAGCTCATGTTCCTTGTCAATTTCCCGGGCAAGAATGGCTTTTTGCTGGTTGCCGCCGGACATGCTTCGGACAGGAGTGATGGGACCTTGCCCGCTGCGCACGTCATATTGCTTAATTAACCTTTCGGCATAAGAGCGTACGGCTTTGGTTTTGATAAATCCGAAGGTCTGAAACTTAGGCTGCCAATAACGCTGCAGGACGAGGTTTTGTTCCAAGGAATAATCAAGGACGAGCCCGTACTTATGACGATCCTCTGGTATGTGGCTTATTCCAGACATTGAACGGGTACGAATGGAGGCCTTTGTTATATTCCTGCCGCCAAGGGTGATACTTCCGCTGCTTATTTTTTCAAGTCCTGTAAGGGCTGAGACCAGCTCAGTTTGTCCGTTTCCGTCGATACCGGCGAGACATACGATTTCGCCTGCCCGCACATCGAAACTTACATTTTTTACAGCATTGTTTTTATGAATCTTGGAGGAAACGGTCATATTCTTCACAGAAAGAACAACGTCACCGAGTTCCTTAGTTTTTTTATGTACCTTGAAGTTTACATCTCGTCCCACCATCATCCGGGACAGTTCTTCCTTAGTAGTATCTTTTATTGCAACGTCACCAATGTATTTACCTTTGCGCAGTACTGTGCAACGATCGGCAACAGCCATAATCTCATTTAATTTATGGGTAATAAATAATATAGATTTACCTTCTCTGGCGAATTCCCGCATTATTTCCATAAGCTCATCAATTTCCTGGGGGGTTAAAACTGCGGTGGGCTCATCAAAAATCAGAATATCATTTTCCCGATACAACATTTTTAGAATCTCAACACGCTGCTGCATGCCAACGGAAATCGTTTCAATTAAAGCGTCAGGGTTTACCTCAAGTCCGTACTGTTTACTAAGTTTAAGTACCTTTTCCCGGGCTTGTTTTTTTTGCAAGAAGCCCAGCTTATTTGGCTCAACTCCTAGAATGATATTTTCAAGAACCGTAAAAATATCGATGAGTTTAAAGTGTTGGTGCACCATGCCAATGCCCAAATCGTTGGCGTCATTGGGATTGTTAATTTTGACGACCTGGCCATTCTTCTTGATTTCGCCTTTTTCCGGCTGGTATAAGCCAAAAAGAACGCTCATTAGGGTGGATTTTCCGGCGCCGTTTTCCCCTAACAGGGCATGAATTTCGCCCTTTTTCAAACGGAGGGTTATGTTATCATTGGCGATGATGCCCGGAAATTCTTTGGTTATATTGAGCATTTCAATAATATAGTTTTCCATTAATAAACCCCTTTTTTAACAAGTTAAGTACACATAAAGGGGAAAGGAACGTTTGCCTTTCCCCTTTGTCTTTAAAGGGCTTCTACTGATATTAGGCCAGGCCTAGATGCTCAGCAGAGTTACTATAAATATTTGTTATCTAACCTGAACGGCAACCTTGGAAAGTTTCAGACCGGAAACAAGCTCTTGAGCGGTTGCATAACCGTTAGTATCAGCAACGGTTATGGTACGGACAGGATCGATGGAGCTATTAGCTAGAGAAGCATAAATAGCGTCATAATCTTTTTTGGTGAAGGTTTTGAATCGGTCAAAGGCATTGCCATCTTGTTGGCCGATGATCGTTGTTGGAAGACCTACACCGTCATTAGATGCATTGAAATAGGTGGATTTCCCTGCGAAGGTGCTCCAGCTGTCAGTTTTATAGATTGACTCAAGAACCTGGATAACAGAAGCGCCAAGGCCCTTGGTTGCAGATGTGATAACAGTCTCGCTGTCATATCGTTGGTCTACGTCAACCCCGATAACCTTTTTTCCTGCTTCTGCAGCAGCGGACATAACACTCTTACCTACGGAACCGCCGCAAGCAAAAATAACCTCGGTACCTTCCTGGTACATGGTTTTAGCTGTGGCCTTGTTGGTATCAGTTTCTGCAAAATCCCCTGTGTAGTGGTATGTAACAGAAATTGCACCGGCAGGAAGGCCCAGTTTTTCAGCAGCAGCCTCAGCTCCCTGTAAATATCCATAGCCGAAAGCTTGAACAGCAGGAACAGCCATACCTCCCATAAAGCCAAGCTTCCTCATGCCGTCAATAACTGCTGCATAACCAGCCAGATAGCCAGGCTCTTCTTCAGAGTACAAAATGCTCGCTACATTATCATTGGTTTTGAAGGTCTTGTAATCTGCGGTATGAGGAGTTCCGTCCAAGAGGATGAATTTTACTTCAGGGTACTTTGATTGCGCCTCGTAAATGGGAACCTCAAACAGAAAACCTGGTGTTACAATAACCTTCGCGCCACCTGTGACAGCCAAATCGATGGCTGCAAGATAGCCTGCGTCAGATGCTTCCTCGGGCTTGTAATATTTGTGGGTAACCTTGTTTGCCTCGGCAAATTCCACGACGCCCTCCCAAGAGCCTTGGTTAAAAGACTTGTCATCGATGTTGCCTTTGTCAGTTATGAGAGCGATTTCGAAGCCTTTGCTGGCTGCGCCCCCATCAGTGGCTGTACTACCACAGCCTGTCAGGATTGTCATGCTTAACAGAACAAGAACCATCATTATTGCCGATAATCTTTTCACAATACTCCCCCTCTTTATTTCTATAATTTTCTACCAAATGTATTGTACCATCCTTGGATAAATTTACAACTAGCTTCAGCTCTCTGGCATAAAAAAAGTGAATAGTAGCTCAGGGGAGAGCTCGCAGAGGGTCAGACCCCCATACAACGGGGAACAATTCTGACAATTTGCAAGGCGTAGTGGTGGTGTATAAATTATATGGTTTACTTCATCTAATAGATTTCTTTAGCTATAGGGCTTTTTATTATTGGTCTGTCCCAAAAGACAGTCGATACAGGTAACACAGTAAGAGATTGAAATCTTGCATAAAGTTTTATGCGTTTTTCGTATAAAATGCAATATGCAATTATCGAATACGATAGAATAGCGTTGAGGTGAATATACACCAACAATTACGAGGACTAATTGTTTCTAAACTATTATGTGGGGTGATGAACAGTGGCCGATTATAAAGAGATGTATAGTATTACTGTTCAACAAAATGTCATATATCATTGTGGAAATTCAGCAAGTACAGCTTCAGACAGAGGATATGTACATACACAGCCAGGATAGGGAATTTATTTTGTTCAAGTCGGGCAAGGGCAAGGATTCAGACCACCAAGATCAGAATGAATAGGTAAAAGATGAGTGTTATATTGCTTCTGTGCGCACAATAACATATGATAGTATCAGAAGAAAGGAAGTGGATTTTTATGGTGAAATCATCCAATCTTTATGTGCGTATTGAACCGGATGTAAAAGAACAGGCTGAAAAAGTGTTTGATGGTCTGGGAATTTCAATGTCAAATGCTATAGGGCTTTTCTTAAAGCAAGTGGTAATAAATCAGGGGATACCTTTTGAATTAACATTAGCACCAGCTAACATTAAATCTATCGATACCATGACTGAGACGGAATTTAATGCAGAGTTAGAGAACGGGTATGCAGATTATTTGGCAGGTAAAGGTCGTTCTGCTAAAGAAGTGTTTTCTGAGATTCGAAAAGGACTGCATACATGAGACAATACGAGATAATTATCACGCCTGCTGCGGAAAAAGATCTGCAGCAGATTTTTAGGTATATTGCTACTGAATTATTAGAGCCGCAAACAGCACTAAATCTATGTGATAAAACTGAACAGGAACTATTAAAGTTGGACACCATGTCAGACAGGCATCCGCAGTACAAGAAAGAACCTTGGTTTTCGAGAGGATTGAGATTCTTCCCAGTTGGTAAATTTCTTGTTTTTTACATTACCAGAGAGTCCGATAGTACAGTACATGTTCTTCGTGTGATGTATGGCGGAAGAAATGTGGAGGAACAATTATAGTTCAAAAGGAATCATTCGTTCTTCAGGATGCGCCCGCGGAACAGCACTCCAATCAATGGATAGTCTTGAAGACTATAAAGGGCTACAGCAACATCATATATGTCCAGGACTGTTGTGCTTGATTTCACATCGGAGAAGCTACGCTGACTCAGGATGGGTAGGCCTTTCATACAATACTAAGGATTGAGGATGTTTTTAAATATTACCTTCTGAACCATGCACTTTTTCGCCATATTTTACGGTCAATTAGGATTATAGTTGTACTATGGACAAATCAAGCTAGGTAGCTTGATTCAGAGATGAGAAAGAGTGTTTTAGGGGGAATTAATATGGAACAGAATCGATCTATCGTAAAGCTCACTATGGTTATTGTCATGATAACATCCTTTATGACCCCATTTATGGGCAATGCCATCAATCTGGGTATTCCGCAGATGGCGCTGGAATTCGGCGTTGGTCAATCGTTGCTGAACTGGGTCGTTACCAGTTATCTTTTGGCGACGGCTGCTTTTTTGCTTCCCTTTGGACGTTTAGCGGATATTATGGGCCGGAAAAAAGTTTTTATCATTGGAATGTTCCTTTTTGCCTTAACGGCTGTAGGCTGCGGGTTCGCTTTTTCGTTCCCTATGTTAATAATTTTCAGAGTCTTGCAAGGAATCGCCAGTGCCATGATTTTTGGAACTTCTATGGCGATACTAACGTCGGTTGTCCCGCCAAAAGAACGTGGAAAAGCCATGGGACTAAGCGCTGCAACGACCTATATTGGCCTTTCACTAGGGCCGGTCTTAGGAGGCTTGATATGCAGTACGATAGGTTGGCGAGGAATCTTTTATTTTACCTTTATACTTTCCTTAGTTGTCCTTAGTTTAACATTGGCTAAGCTCTCTGGTGAATGGTTGGGGGCAGTGGACAAATTTGATACGTGGGGTGGGATTCTTTGGATCTTTGGCATAGTGCTCTTTCTCTATGGGTTAACTGATATTACAGCAGGTTTTCAGTATATGGTTACCTTTATTCTCGGGCTGACCCTTTTGATCGCTTTTGTTGTCTATGAAACTAAAATCTCTAATCCCTTATTGCCTGTACGTATGTTTATGAGTAATCGTTCGTTTACTTTTTCAAATTTAGCTGCCCTTATTAACTACAGTGCTACCTTTGCCTTAACCTTCCTGATGTCTTTATATCTACAAAATGTGCAAACTATCGGAATCTCTCAATCAGGCTTGATTCTATTGTCCCAGCCCATACTTATGGCCGCACTTTCCCCTTTAGCCGGGCGATTATCGGATCGAATCAATTCCCAAATACTCGCTTCCTTAGGGATGGCTATTACCACTTTGGGACTCTTCTTTTTTATCTTTCTGGATGAAAAGACATCTATTTTACTTGTGATAATTAATCTGGCGTTTATCGGACTAGGCTTTGCCTTTTTTTCCTCGCCCAATTCAAATGCTGTAATGAGTTCCGTCGATCGAACCCTCTACGGAGTTGCGTCTTCTACCCTTGGAACCATGAGACTGCTCGGGCAGACGCTGAGTATGACGATTGTAGCTCTCATTACTTCTTTAGGCATGAAAAATCTAACCCTTGATTCACCAGACTATGTTACAAGTTTCCTGCAAAGTTCCAGAACCAGTTTTATTGTTTTTTCGGTTCTCTGTTGCATAGGGATTTTTGCCTCTTTGGCAAGAGGAAGGAAGTTGGGAGTCTGACCCACTTTGGGGTCACGAATTCGAATTGTTTGGGGAATTGTTTGGGGGTCTGACCCCCACACAATGGGAAACGATTCTGACAATTTGCCCTGGGTGAGACTATTGACAATTTCCGTTGATTCAGTTATTCTTATTCAGTCGCCCCTATACGGGTGGGGGGTACTGTTAAGAATTACTGAATAGGAGGGTCTCGCTTTGGCAGCAGCATTTAACATTAAAACCAATAGGACATTTACTTTGATTAGAAAGAGAGCATGGCTGATAACCCTTCTGGTAGCAATAGGGGGGTTATGGTATCCTAAGCTGGGCTTGCTGGTTATCCCAATAATTTTGTCCCTGACTGGTTTGGCATTTTTTAGGGGGAGACAGTGGTGTGGAAATTTCTGTCCCCATGGCAGTTTATATGATTATTTGGCCCTTCCCTTAAGTTTGAATAAGAAAATCCCATCGTTCTTTAAATCTAAGGGTGTGCTCGGCCTTGTGCTTGCATGGTTCGGATACAGTATGACCAACAAATTACTAAAGACATTACCAACCCTTGGAACGGAGAGTTTTCTCGATAAGTTGGGCTTTGTTTTTGTAACGACGTATCTTATGGTGTTGATTGTCGGGGGCTTTTTGAGTATCTTCATTGCACCGAGAACTTGGTGTCAGTTTTGTCCAATGGGCACCCTTCAGATGTTGTCCTATAAGCTTGGTAAACTTCTGGGAGTGGCCAAGGTAACGGATCAAAAGATCACGATTGCTGCAAAAGAAAAGTGTCATAACTGCGGTAAATGCTCAAGGGTTTGCCCCATGCAGTTAGCTCCGTATCAAGAGTTTTCGGGTAAAAATCAATTTGACAATGAGAAGTGTATCAAATGTTCTACCTGTGTAGTAAACTGCCCAGCAAAAATTCTGTCCCTGAACACTGAGGAAAAGGCTGCTCAGCTTATTCAAATTACGGATATCGACGGATATGACAAGAGAGTAAAAATTAGTGCGGTTCTCACCAAGATTACGAAACTAAAAGAGGATGTTACGGAATACACCTTTGATTTTAAAACCCCACCAAGGGTTGACTACAAAGCGGGACAGTTTATTCTAGTTAAAGTTCAAGATAATCCTAGGATGAGTCGTGCCTATTCAATATCTTCCTATAATAAGGATGGCAGAAGTCTGAGTGTAACAGTCAAGACTATGACAGATGGATACGGCACAGGGCTTATAGCTGGTTTCAAAGTTGGAGACAAAGTAGAATTGGATGGTCCGATGGGTAAGGAGTTGGTGGTCGACAAATCGGTGAAAAAGGTACTTCTGGTGGCAGGAGGTATTGGGATCACTCCTTTTAGATCTATTGTTACTGAATTGCTGAACTCGCCCAATAAGATTGAGGAAATCAAACTTATCTATGGTGTTAACAAGCAACAGGAATTTATTTTCGATGAAGACTTTAAGAAGATGGAATATGAGCATAAGACGTTTGAATTTATCAAGGTGGTTGCTGCGGATGACACCTGGGAAGGGAAAAAGGGTTTTGTGACTAATGTGATACAGGAAATGGACCTGGATGATTACAAAGTCTATATTTGCGGACCCAAGCCTATGATTGGGCCGGCTATGAAAGTTCTCAACCAGCGTAATGTCAATGAAGAGAATATCTTTGTTGAAAGCGCATAAGAAGGATACTAATCGAAGGGCATAAAGGTAGGGAGGGTTCTTGGTTCCTCAAATGGAACTAGATCCCTCCCTAATTGTTTACCCTTGTTTCTGGTTATGGAAATTCGACTAATTTTTCTGAAAAATATAAACAGTTAGTATTTATGGATAAAAATGATTATTTTTGTCCAGTGTTACAGAAATTTGGCAGGAATTTACGAATATATACAGAATTTCTGTAATATCATCTTTGTGACTAAATCAGCTATAAGGGAGGGATCTTGATTCTACCTATTAGAATCAAGGAATGAATGAATATGACTTTAGCCAAGAAAATGTTATTTTATTTTATGTTAGTCGTTTTGGCAGCGATCGGGGGATTTACATATACCATTTATGGTAGTAATAAAGCTCAAGTGTCTGTCGAGAATCTCAAAGAGTATGAGGTATTACGTCTAGAAAAGAATAATGATATTGCATATTATGCCCTGGGCCAATCCTCTAATCTGAGGGCATATTTACTCTATGGTCAAGAACAGTATCTCGCAGAATATAGGCGGCTAGCAGGCTTGAATGCCAAGCTTGAAGACGAGCTTATTAAGGAGGCTCGTACGGAGGAAGCACGTGTTTTGTCCGTGGAAATCAAAGAACTTAATGATCAATACTCCAAAGGTGCTGAGGAGAAACTTATTCCTATGGTGCAGGCAGGCAACATTGAAGGAGCAATGGAGTATGCGGTTAAAGTATTGGCACCTCTAGGAAACCAAATGAATGCCAAGCTTGAAGAAGCAAAAACTTATCGTAAGAATGTGATTAATGTTGCTATGGATGATACTTATAATGTAACAAAACAAGCAAAACTAGTTGCCATATCCTCTTCCATTCTAGTAACTATTTTGGGAATCTTAATTGGGTTGATTGCTGCCCGGAGAATTACGAACCCGATTAAGGTGTTGCAGAGGTTAATGGCTCAGGCGAGTGAAGGAAATTTAATGGTAAAAGCAGAGGTCAAAACTAAGGATGAGATCGGGCAGTTGAGCGAGTCCTTTAATACTATGATTTCCTCCCAACTGGAAATTGTCAAGTCTGTGCGAAACAGTTCGATTGAACTGGCTGCAGCCTCTGAGGAAATGTCGGCTTCTTCGACTGAAGTATCGGCGACCACAACGACCATCTCTGATAGAACCCAGATGGTTGCAAAGTCCATGGAGGAGGCCTCCAATTCAAGCACGGAAACGTCACAAGTTCTGGTCGAACTTTCGGCGCTTATTCAAATTGCAAAGGATAAGGCTACCTCCGCCAGTGTTAAATCAGATACTTCAATAAATGCTGCTAAGGAGGGAATGGCTACTGTAAATATTGCTATGCAAAGCATGAATACTATTCATAATAAGACAAGAGAAGCAGAAAAGGTTATTCTTCTTCTGAATGAATACTCTCAAAAAATTGGGATGATTAATGAAACCATTACTGGTATTGCCGAACAAACCAATCTATTGGCTCTTAATGCAGCTATTGAGGCCGCCCGGGCTGGTGAATCGGGCAGAGGCTTTGCGGTTGTAGCGGAGGAAGTTCGAAAGCTCGCTGAACAATCGAATACTGAGGCCAGTAATATTTCGGAGCTTATTTCTAAGATTACGGAAAATACAGATAGTGCGGTTGTAGCAATGAAACACAGTCTAACTGAAGTTGAAGTCGGGGTGGAAGAGGTCGGTAAGGCAGGGAAATCCCTTGAAAACATTTTAGCTGCTGTTGCGGAAACCGTCAGTGATATAGATGGGATTGCCAGGGTAACCAACGATGAGGTTGCCTCCTCAGATAAAATTGTTCAGCTCATCGAGGTTGTTGCAGAGGATATAGAAGGGACAAGCCGAGATGCTCAAGAGGTTTCCTCAGCAATTGAGGAAATCACAGCAACTATCGAAACTTTAGCGGCAAGTTCCCAGCAGACCAGTGCAATGGCACAAAACCTGCACAATCTAATTACTAAGTTTAAAGTTGAAGAGTAAAGGAGAGAGATTGTTATCAAACATTCGATTAAGGTCAGTGGAAATCATGCAAGTGTGTTTTTAATGGACAAAATATACGTTCACGATGCTTCCTTACTAAGGGATGATCTCTTAGAGATCATTGACCAAGGAATTATAGATATTAAGATTGACCTCTCAGGTCTTACTTATATCGATAGTTCAGGACTGGGAACGTTAGTGACGATTAATAAACGCACTAAAGAAAAAAACGGCAGACTTGTGTTGGTAGGTGCTCAAGGACTCCCTTTCGATCTGATTAAACGCACTAGGCTTGATAAAGTATTTATAATTGAATAACTTATTCTTCACTAGGATGTAGACGATATTTTATGGAGAAACGCTATTTGAATACCCTAATAATGTCGTAAAGGCTCTAGGTTAAGAGATTGAATGATCTGTTGGCCTAGAGCCGAATTTTATTAAAACAGGCATTTATCAACTAAAGAATATAAGTACATCAACGAGGGATGGCAGGAGGTTACCAAATTGAGTAATAAAAAACATCATCACGAGGTCGCTGATCATCAATACAGAGACTCTTTTGAGTTATTGTTTAATCAAATAGAGGATTGCCTTTATATTGTAGATATTAAGGGGGGAATCATCAAGGCAAATAAAGCTGCCCTAGAGAAATTGGAGAATACCCATGAAGAAATAGTAGGCCTTAATGTTAATGATGTTCTTGTTAAGACAATGACGAGTGACATTACAGAGAGTAGGAAGCAAGAAGAGGCTGCAAATACATTAAAGAATACAAAATTAGTGCTTGATGGTGTACCATTTCTCGCTTGGATGAAAGATCGAGAAGGTAAATATATTGTAGTTAATCATGCTTTTGAAGAGTTTTACAACATTAAGAATACAGATATTATGGGTAAAACTGATTTTGATATTTTCCCTTATGAAATAGCCTTGCAACATAAAAAAAGCGAGGAAGCCTTAATCACTTCGAAAAAGAAATTAATGAGCCCTCTGCACTCGGATAAAGTGGGTGGCAGGTGGTTAGAATCCTTTGTAACCCTGTTCTTTGAGGATGATGGCGAGGTTGCAGGAACTTTAGGAGTTGCCAATAATATTACAGTACATAAGCAGCTCGAGATTGAGCTGAATAACCAAAAGAGATTTCTCAAAACAATGCTTGATACCATTCCTGATTTTATTTTTTTTAAAGATCTAAACAGTAGGTTTTTAGGATGTAACAAAGCTATGTCGGAAAAGGTTCTCGGTTTAAATACGGATGAGGTTAAAGGTAAGACAGACCTAGACCTTATAAAGGATCTTGAACTGGCGGAATTTTATCGTCGAAGGGACCGAGAGGTTCTTTTGGTCCGTAAGACCTTGAAGAATGAAGAAAAAATTTTTTTAACAGATGGTACTGTACTTGAGACTGAAACAGTAAAAACCCCATTTTGGGATGAACAGGGAAACATTGCCGGGTTAATAGGAATTGCCAGAGATATTACGGAGAGAAAAAGGCTTGAAAAACAACTTAGGAAACAGGCCGAATATGCCGAGCAGCTCTTTAGAACTGTTCCGAGTGCTGTCGTTTCAGTCGATAAAGACAGGAGAATTACTCGATGGAATAAAATAGCTGAAGAAATATCCGGATATACTGCTGCTGAAGTCCTAGGCAAAGAATGCTCATGGGTGTTACATGGAGTAGGTATTGAGGGATGCGAGATGTGTCGCAAGGCTTACGACTCGCCGCTAATTAATCAAATGAGTACTATGTTAACAAAAGATGGCCAAATTAGGTATGTATTGAAGAGTATAGCGGTGGTAAAAGATGAGCATGGTCGAGTCAGCGAAAAAGTGGAATGCTTTGAAGATATCACCAGTTTGATCAAAATGGAGGCAGAGCTTAGGGAAAGTAAAGATACTTATGCTGCCATCGTAAATAATGCTCCCCAAATTGTGGTTATTCATAGAAAAGGGATCATTCAATTTGTGAATAATGCTGGCAATAAAGTATTGGGTTATAAGGAAGAAGAATGTATCGGCCATCATATGAAGGATTTTATGACTGAAAGTTCATTGAGGAAAGTTGACTTAGCGCTCAAAAATAGGGCTAAGGGGAAAGATGGTCTGCCTTATGAAATAGAACTGATTCAAAAATCCGGTGAAATTTGTCATGTTCTTTTAAAGGGTACTGATATAACCTTTGAAGGGGAACAAGCTACCCTAGCTGTTATGATGGATATTACGGAAAGTAAACAGTTAAATGCAAAACTTCGAGCCAGCGAAGAGAAGTTCAGGCAGATTGCCAAAACCATCAACGAGATTTTTCTTATTTCTGACAGAGAGAAAATTATCTATGTTAGTCCAGCCTATGAAAGAATCAGTGGAATGTCTTGTCAAAGTCTTCTAGATAATCAAGATTCTCTTGTGGAGTTGATCCATCCAGCTGACCGTGGGAGGATGAAGGCTTCCATTTTTCACAGTTTTCATAACATATTTCAAGCGACGAACGAGGAGTTTAGAATTATACGACAGGATGGAGAAATACGGTGGCTCTGGTTGCAAAGCTATCCAATAAGAGATGGGGCTATCGAGAGTACTCTTAAAGCTACCAGTATCGTTGATATTACTGATCGAAAGATAATGGAAGAGCAGCTCCGGGAGAGAGAACGACAAACCCAAATGGAGCTTTTATTGGCTGAGCGGGTTCAACGGGATTCCCTACCTCACCCTTTTGTTGGAGCTCAAGTACGTGTTGAAACCATCTTTGAGCCCTATAGGACAGTTAGTGGAGATTTTTTTAACTATCAGTGGTTTGAAGATAATAAAAAATTATGTGGCTACATTATGGATGTCAGTGGACATGGTGTTGCGACTGCTTTACAAACTGCAACCTTTAAAATGATGTTGGATAACGTACTTTTAACTGGGGAAACGGTTGAAGAGGATACCCTTCGGATTATCAATCAAAGAATCATACATTACTTATATGAAGATTCTTTTTTAGCCCTATTGTATTTTGAATTTGACTTACAAGCAGGGGTTCTTAAACTTATCAGCGCGGGAATAACCCTATTTTTGGCTGCGAATACTCAGGAGTGTTCCTTAGCCCCCATATCTGGTTGTTATCTGGGGATTATAGATGATCCAGAAATTGAAACAAAACTAATACCACTCAGGCCTGGGGACATATTTTGTTTGATGAGTGATGGTGCATCTGATCTCATAGAATTGCTGGGAATAAGTAAACAAGATAGTTTTACGGAATATAAGAATTGGCTTGAAAAACTAGCCAGATATCCAGAGAGAAACGACGATTTTTCCGTTATTTGCATAGAAATTCTTGAGGAAAACATGAATATGAAGTTGTTTGAAATAAAAAATAATCAAGACCTCCAGGGAGTACAAGTAAAGATTAGCGAGTTTCTAGAACAGGTCGCTCCAAGCCAGGCGACGACCTTAGAGGTTGCCATCAACGAAGCTTTGAATAATGGTTTACAGGCAGGTGGACGAGTATGCGTCAAATTAAAGCGAATGGGTGATAGGCTCATAATAAGGGTAAAAGACGATGGCCCAGGTTTTAATACTGAGGTACTGAAGATTCAACCGGATAAAGGAAGGATTGAAGAGGAGTTCGACGAGCTTTCAGAAGCCGAAGGTGGACGCGGTATTCTCTTGATGAGACTATTCTGTGACAAAGTAGTCTATAACGCCATGGGAAACGAAGTGCTGCTCATGAAGAAGAATGTGGGGAATTGTGTGGGGGTCTGACCCCCACACAATGGGAAACGATTCTGACAATTATCGGCAGCGGTTTTCCCTTTCCTTTTAGGTTTAAAAAGGACGATTCCAGCCAATTTGGCTGGAATCGCTTTAGCTGCTAATTAAATCTTTGAGCAATTTAATATTAGGAATAACAATGCTTGAGCGGCTTTTGGTAATTAGACCATCGTCGAGGGTATTTATGCTATTGGAGACGTTGTAAATAAATATCAGTTGACTCATGTTGCCTCTGCCCAGGGGATCATCGCGGCGGGGAACATTATGGGGAAGGATGTCAAAATGGATTATAGTGCCGTTCCTAGCTGCGTTTTTACAAATCCAGAGGTAGCCTCAGTAGGCCTGACGGAACAAGAAGCAAAGGCTAGAGAAATACCTAATAGTATAGGAAAATTTAATTTTATGGCTAACGGGAAAGCACTGGCCATGGGTGAAAGTGAAGGTCTAGTCAAGATCATGGCCCATCAAGAGAGTGATGTTGTGTTAGGGATTCATATTATCGGTCCTCATGCCTCAGATTTAATCTCGGAAGCAACTTTAGCAGTCAGCAGACAAATCACGTCTAAAGAATTGGCAGAAACAATCCACGCCCACCCAACCTTAGCCGAGGCAATTATGGAAGCAGCAGAAAACGTGGGAAACATGGGGGTCTGACCCAAAACCTAAATTGTGTGGAAATTGTGTGGGGGTCTGACCCAAAACCTAAATTGTGTGGAAATTGTGTGGGGGTCTGACCCCCACAATTTCCACACAATTCACTGCATTATTTTTTGGACTGTGCGGCATGTCACATCTATCCCTTAGAAATAGAGGTATAATGAACTCAAGAGGTGTGACATATGAAAATCGGAATTCTAGTAAGAGAAGAAACTGCGATGAATTGTACCGGAAAGGGCTGTCTTAATGCTCTTTTGCAACGAAAAGATTCCTTTGCCAGATATACGGATGAGATAGAATTGCTAACCTTCACTCACGTTGGTGGGGATTTAGATCGAAAGATTAAAAGCATGATTCAAGCTGGTATAGAATCTGTACACCTGTCTTCCTGTCTAAGGGCAAGGTCGCCAGAATATGCGTCTTTGATTGAACGTCTTTCTAAGGATTTTACGGTTGTGGGATATACACATGGACCAGAGAAAAGGATGAACATTAGATTGGATAATCGATAGAGAAAGAGTAAGCAATGAGCTTTTCATCTTCGGATGGAAAGCTTTTTTAAGTAATCAGAAAGCATGAGTTTAACGTTATTGCTATGAAAGCAACTCGAGTGATGTGTCATCCTGAAGGAGGGACGACTCAAGGATCTAGATCCTTCACTATCGCTCAGGTATGACAGAATAATCTTTCGCTAATCGTGATGCAGGTAAAGAATCTAAGCACAGCAAAGAATCTTATTTAGTATAAACGATGGGAAAGATTGATTTGTGAAATGCATAGGAAAATACAAAGACATGGCGAATACTTATTAAGTATCGAACATTTAACAAAGAGGGGATTCAATGAATAGATTAAGTGCTATTTATGAGATGGCAATGTTTTTCTTAATATTATTGTATATAACCGTAATTTCGGTTACTTACTCAGGGAGTAATGTACTTAGTCATCAGCAAATCAGATGGATAGAAACGGGTATTATCTTTTATCTTTCAATTGAATATTTGGTAAGGCTTTATCGAGCACCCCAAAAATGGGCTTTCGTTAGGGAAAATATCTTTGATTTAATTGCCATTATTCCTTTTGATTCATGGTTTCAAATCGCGCGTTTAATGCGTGTTGTCCGTTTACTGCGAATTGTAAAAATATCTAAGACCATTCGGGGTATTTTAAACTTAAGCGGCTTAAATTTTGTGTTTGCGTTTACAGTTTTAATCGTAACTTGGGGCGCTATAAGTATTTATGTATTAGAGAAAGATACGAATCCATCGATTAACAGTTTTTTTGACTCGATATGGTGGACAGTGGTGACTGTAACAACGGTTGGATATGGTGATATTTATCCGGTGACTACTGGTGGAAGATTCATAGCAAGTATTCTTATGATAGTCGGTATTGGTTTGATTGGTTCGATTACCGGAAGTATGGCGATGTACTTTTCAAATCTAAAACAAACTGACGAAGAAGGAAAGAACGGATCAGATTGTGATGATGATTTAGAGACATACATTGATAGTCAACTGAAAACACTCCCTAAACTAAATGAAGAGGAGCTTGAGCATCTGTTATCTTCAATTCGAATCCTTCATAGGAAAAAAATTAATGGTAACGGATTCATCAATAATACTCCTTAACGATAAACGAGGAGGAAATGGTATGAAATGTGAAACATGCAAAGGGAAGGGGAAAATACAAATAACACTGCCTATTCCTATGGAAATTATTTGTCCGACGTGTAACGGTACGGGCAAAAAAGTTTAGGTCTAAAGGGGGTCAGACCCCCACACAACGGGAAACACAAATAGAAAAAACTAATACAACTCATACTAAGTTCCAATTTCACTTCTGGAGTCCTTGGTATTATGATAGAGACACTAAGACATCGGCGAAGATAAGGGATGAAGGAGGAGTTAGTATGTACGAGTATTCAAAAGAGGAGATCCAACGTATCAAGGATTCGATCAGAGTTACAACGAATGACGCTGGACAGATTTCCGTGGATTATCAACCAGCAGCGATCAAGGAGGATCATCCATCAATGAGTGCTATTTTGGATTGCGCCTATCAACAGATGTATTCCTTTTCGCTGATTAAAATAATCTATAATGCCCTGTTTAAGAAAACGAAGATTGCTCAATCAACTCCTTGTGCAGCCTTCGCTGATTGGATGAATGAAATCGATCATGCTGTTGGAGTAAAATAGCAAGACTCCGCCTTTCTAAATTTAGAGGGGTGGAGTCTTTCAACTTTCAATCATCTGTTTTAAATGCTATTATGATTACAGAAAATGGAGTTTTATAACAATGATTGAGGTGGGCAATGCGCATAGAACAGCTCCAGCATATTATTGAAATTGACAATAAAAAATCCATATCCGAAGCAGCCAAAACGTTTTTTATGAGTCAGCCGCAGCTTAGTCACTCTGTTAAGAATCTGGAAGCTCAATTGGGCTATAAGATTTTTCGGCGTAATAAAGCGGGTCTCATTCCGACTGCTCAGGGTAAAGAAGTTTTGGGACTGGCTCGTGAAATTATCAATAATGTCGAAGAAATGAAAACGATTGGAAGTAGAGAGGCAGATCTCACGGGAAATTTGAGTTTGTCCCTTGGACCAGCTGTTTTTAACGCTTTTGGGTCCCAAATCATTGAAGGCTTTTATCAGATGTATCCGAACGTCAACCTAATGATTACAGAAGATATAGCTCTAGAAGTGATTGAGAAAGTGGCAAACAGGACTTGCTTAGTGGGTGTTACGGGCTGGCCTGATGAACAGGATGATACTAGGAAGATGCTTCTTGATGCTAGCAATATTGCCTATCAAGAAGTAATTAAGGACTATTTTGGTTTGATTGTTGGAAATCAGCATCCTTTAGCTAAAAAAGAAGTTGTCACCTTGGCAGACCTTGAAGAGATGACTTTTGTCGATTATTACGGCTTCACTGAAGGCTTTTTAAGAATGTTTGGGATTAAACCGAAGAATCAATCCATTTTCGTTTATAATCGTGAGGTTTTAAAATCGATTATCGCTGCTAATGAAGGAATTGCAATTTTCCCACGGTTTTTTTTATTAAATGATATTTATTTGGAACAAGGACTGCTTAACATACGAGGGATAGAAAACATTACTGATCGGATGAAAGTAACGATGTACCTTATATATTCTAGGGTTGAACCCTTGTCGCCGTTGGCTAAGCAGTTGATTAAAATGATTATCGAGACCATTCGGGAAACTATGCATAGGAGTCTAACATACAATGCGCATAGAACAATTTAAACAAATTGTCCAAATTCATGAGCAACAGTCTATATCCAAAGCGGCCAGTGATTTGTTTATCAGCCAACCATCGTTAAGTATATCCGTCAATAATCTTGAAGAGGAACTTGGCCTTAAAATATTCGATCGGAGCAATGCTGGAGTTATTGCCACGGAGCAAGGGAAAGAAATATTAAGACTAGCTGAAAATATACTAGACTTAAGTGATAAGATGACTGGGATTATGGAGGGGACTAAGGTCTCGATTCGAAATCTCCAGATGGCAATGCCGGCTTCCTTCGCCAATGTCATTGTTCCAGGGCTTCTTAGACAATTTCGGGAACTTTATCCTAATGTTAATCTTCATACACATGAGGCGTCTTATTATGAAATTGTAGATCTAATGGACAAAGGCATATATTCCATAGGGATAGTAAGCTGCAGAGTGGATCTTGAATACAATTTTATCCAACAGCTCAAAGAAAGAGATATTGCCTGGGAGGTTATTCCAGGGGGAGAGCGTTTAAGAATGTCTCTTTTTATAAGCAGTAAGAATCCTTTAGCTGATAGGGAATGGATCAGTAAGTCCGAACTAAGGAATTTGAGGATGATTTCCTATAAAGAAAACTATTCCAAGTTTTCTAAAGACTTAGAACGTTCCTCGAATAAACCTGTCATTGTTGAAGATGTTGAACTTTTAAAAAAACTAATCAGTAATGACTTTGGCTTTTCAATTTTCCCCGAAATCTTAGCCTATAATGATTTGTATGTAAAAAGTGGTATGATCAAGGTTATTCCCATTAAGGAGTTAAGTGAGCCCTCGAATGTTTATATACTTTATTCCAACAAAGAGTTGTTGTCGTTTATTGAAAGGGAATTGCTGACGATTGTAAAAGAGTTGATTACCGACACACTATGATGGACCGGAAGGTCTTCGCGGATCAAGTGATTCTTAAATATACTCACGGGGGTTAAAACCCAGTGAGTATATTTTTTTTGACATAATACCTATGAGAAAACCTATATTATGCAGGTCAATTATTCTAATCTACAATAGAAAAAGATAATCGTTTTATACGGATTGAATTATACCCAATTATGCGAAATTGTGCACAATCACTGATTGGAGGGCATCTAATCCGTAAGCCCATCATTAAACCAAGGGTTGGTGAAGGGGACTTAGATCCTTTACAGAAAAATGATAGGAGGAGGCTTTTGACAATGGCAGTTAAACTAGAAGAGCAACCAAGCAACGCACTACCGACAAATAATCAACTGAAGAGTATCGATGCAAAACCAGGCATGGATAAAGAATTATTAAAAGTCATTGGATTTTTTGTGATTGCAGGCTTAGGCTGGATTTTGCCAGCTCCAGCACCTATTACACCGATCGGAATGAAAGTTTTTTTGGTCTTTCTAGCAACGATTTATGGCTGGACGGTAACCAAGCATGTTTGGCCTAGTTTATTAGCTTGTTTAATGTTCCCGCTGTCGGGTGTTGTCAATATGAAGCAATTCATCGCCATGGGCTGGGGCAGCGACGCCTTTTATTTCATGATACTTACATTTGCTCTAATTAAGTTCTTAGAGGAAGCAGGGGTTAGCCAATTCTTAGCTTCTTGGCTCATGAGCCGTCAGTTTATACAGGGGCACCCTTGGCGTTTGATTTTTATGATCTTAGTGACCGCTTATGTCGTTTGCAGCTTAGTTAACACCTTTATCGGTATTTTCTTAGTTTGGGAAATTGTTTACACCATTACTAAAACCATCAAGCAAAAACCTTTTGACAAATTTCCAACCCTTATGATCTTCGGGGTTGCCATGATGGGGGCTTTAAGCCTTTCGGCAATGCCTTGGGGGAATAATGCTATTGTAAACTTAGGGGTTTATGCTAACTTGATGGGTGAACCAGGTAACATGGTTCGTTATATTATATACACCGTCCCGGTAGGTATCCTTTCCATAATTGCTTATCTTGTACTTTGTAAGTATGTCTTTAAATTAGATATCACACCCCTCAAAGAACTAACGGGTGACATGATTGACCCTAAGGGTCTCCAATTAACTAAAGTGAAAACAATTGCTTTAGTTGCTTTAGGAAGTTTTATTGTCCTCTTGCTTTTACCTAGCCTGTTACCAAAAGGCACGCCACTTTGGTATCTACTCAATAACATGGGTATTGTTGGGGTTATGGTATTCCTCTTTGCCGTTCTTTCGTTAATCAAAGTCGATGGTAAGAACATCTTCGACTTTGTCGCCTTCGCTCGTAATGGGATACCTTGGAATATGGTGGTTATGGTTTTGGTTATCTTAGCCATCGGTGGCTGCTTAATGAGCCCTTCCACTGGGATTAATGCCTTCCTTCAACAAAACATGGCTCCCCTCCTCACTAGCTTATCCCCAGTCATGTTTGTTATCGCAATCACGGTAATCACACTTGTCCTGACCAACTTCATGATTAATATGGTGATCGTTGCTATCTTCTTACCAGTAGCAATCAGTATGTCTGCGAATATTGGCATCCATCCAGAACAAATTTCCTATTTAATTATGGTGGTTAGTACCATTGCGATTTTAACCCCAGCCGCCTCTGCAGCATCGGTTCTCTTATTCCCAAATACTCAATGGATTCGTGCGAAGGATATTTATCAATATGGTGGAATTACAGTGCTTGTGGTCACAACTATCGCTGTTGCGGTTAATTACCTCTTTATGGGCTTCTTCTATTAGAAGGATCTTTTAAAATGATCGTTCAAAGCATCCAACACCCACTTGCAAGAAGTGGGTGTCTCAAAGGTAGATAAAGTGTTAAAGGATTTACCTAATACACTTTTCCAAGGAAGTAGGAGGAATATAGTGAAATACAAGGCATGGTTGGTGACAATAATTGTATTTCTAGCTGGAGTATTGTTTGCAGCTGGGAATTTTAAAGTTCCTCCGACGATGGTCGCAGTTTTGGGAGAAATGAAGGTAAGTATAATCATGGGGGGCTGGCTAATGTCCTCGTCAGCTCTGGCTGGAATCGTACTGGCATTACCGGCTGGCGGAATTATGTCGAAAATAGGACCGAAAAAGCTAGGACTTTTTGCTTTGTTCTGTGCCTTGATCGGTAATATTGTCGGGGCGTTGGCCGCGAATTTCATGATGTTGATGGTTGGGCGATTGATCGAGGGAATAGGCTTTGGTTTGATCGGTGTCGTCGCCCCAGCCATTATTGCCCTTTGCTTTCCCGCTGAAAAACGTGGTTTACCCATGGCGATCTGGTCTGTCTGGGTGGGTACTGGAATGTTGCTCATCTTTTCTGCTACCAATGTTATTATGCCGCTCTTTAGCTGGCGTGGCGTTTGGTGGTTCGTAGCCATCTTGGCCGCCATAATGATGGTGCTATTTGCAGGGGGTGTTCAGGTTCCTGAGGTTGCCGAGGCTGAACCTGGAGTTTTAAAGCAGGAAACGGCAGCGTTGAAGCCCGCTTTGCCCTATGAAGGCTTCAAATCTCCTGCTTCCTGGCTGCTCAGTCTAATTTTTATGATGTTTGGTTTTGGGGTTGGGGCCATGATGACGTTTGCGCCGACGTTCATGGTTGAAGAAGTAGGGATGGATGTGGCAAACGCCAATATGAACACTAGCGTGATAACCCTGGGTATGATTACTGGCGGCATCCTTATGGGCTTTATTTTGAACAAGGTGAAAAACCGTTCATTCCTGTTGGTTGTCAGTATGGTTTTAACGGCGATCTTCATGGGTCTAACGTTCGAGGTGACCTCTCCGAACTTGATATTGCCCTTTATGCTGATAATGGGCTTGATTTACTCCATGGTTCCCGCAGTAATATTTACGATATCTCCTGAAGCGGCGGTTTCACCAGCTACGGTGGGGATCACCATGGGTATCATCGTTTTAGGACAAAATTTATCCGGTTTCATCGGACCTGTTTTTATCGGGGCGATAGTGGAAAGGGGTGGAGGAGCATGGAGTGCGGCAACCCTGCCCTTAGTTGTGGCTGGCCTTATTGGAGTGATAGCCTCTGTATTGTATGGTCTGGTGATGAAGAAAAGAGCTTCTGGCCAGAGCTCGCAGTTAAGCGGTCTCCTCAATAAGAAGACGGGCGCTGCATGAGTTAATCAGTTTGTTAGGCTCCAGCTTCTTCAAGGGAGTGGGATCCGTTCTTTTTGTAAGGAGATTGTATTTTTCACATATCAATTATGCCAAAACCTATATTACGCCCTCAGAGTGGTTTTGGGCTACTATTATAATAGCTAATAGGAGTACACTGTTTTTTATAGTTTAAGGGGAAGTGGAACCGCGTATTAACTTAAGCTTGAAAGGGGTTAAATCATGACAAATCAAATCAAACATGAACAGATTGCCCATATCATCACGAAGCAATATAACTTGGAGCAAGCAATGCTAGCAGAATTCGAAGCTGGCAATTATACGATTGATAACCCTCTGGTTAAATTAAATCCTTATGGGGTTTGCCCTTTGACGGCTATGGTTTTATTCGAAACTCCAGTCCTGACGGAAGCTACGATCGTTGTTAAAGGGAAAGAACACCCTGGAGATATTCGACATACGTTCCCGGCCAGCAAGAAGCATATTCTGCCTGTTTATGGCCTTTATGCTGATTATGAAAATACGGTTGAAATCGTGATGGCTAATGGTCAGAAAAACGTGATTTGTATTCAAACAGGTCCTATTCACCCCGATGTACCCTTAGCAACCTCGATTAAGACCACGTCTGAGTATATGGGACATAATATGATGTTCCTGACAGCTGCTATGCGATCTATGCCTGTAGGCTATGACTATGCAGGGGATGTTCGTTGGTATACCAACGAGAATTTTTCCTTCGATGTGAAGCGCATGCCTAATGGACATATTTTAATTGGAACTGAGCGCTTGGTTAAAATGCCTTATTTTACAACAGGACTTTACGAAATGGCCTTTAGCGGTAAGATCTTTAAAGAATACAGAACACCTAGTGGTTATCACCACGACCAATTCATCATGGAAGATGGCAATATCTTAGTGCTGTCCTTTGATTTTTATTCAGGTACGGTTGAAGACGTGTGCTTACTGATCGATCCCAACACGGGTGAAGTCTTAAAGTCATGGGATTACAAAAACGTCCTGCCTCAGAATGTCGCGGGTTCGGGCAGCCAAGACGAACATGACTGGTTCCATAACAATGCCGTTTGGTATGATAAGAAAACCCACAGCCTGACTTTCTCTGGTCGTCATCAGGACGCCGTGATTAACCTTGATTTCGAAACTGGAAAGTTAAACTGGATTCTTGGTGACCCTGAGGGTTGGCCGCAGGAAATGGTTGATAAATATTTCTTTACACCGGTTGGCGACGGAGTGTTTGACTGGCAATATGAACAGCATGCCTGTGTTATTTTGCCCGATGGGGATGTTATGCTCTTTGACAACGGTCATTTTAGAGCAAAGAATAAGGAGAACTACCTGGCCAACAGCAAAAACTTCTCCCGTGGCGTCCGATATCGAATTGATACCGAGAAAATGACCATCCAACAAATTTGGCAATACGGTAAAGAGCGCGGCGCTGAATTCTTCTCTCCATATATCTGTAATGTAGAGTATTATAATGAAGGACATTACATGGTCCATTCCGGTGGAATCGGCTACGAGAATGGTGAGACCTGCGAGGGAATGGCTGTTATGAAAGTTATGCAGCCAGAATTTAAGGATAGTATTACCTTCAACTCCATTACCTGTGAGCTTAAAGATGATGTCTTAATGTATGAATTACAAGTACCTGCCAATTGCTATCGTGCAGAAAAGCTGCCCCTTTACTATGCCAATGAGACCGCTGAATTAGGTGCCGGAAAACTTCTTGGCAATTTAATTGAGACTCAAACCACAAAAATGAAAATTAAAGCTCAAGAAACCGGTCAGTTAGTACCCGACCATTACGAGGCATCCATCATCGAGGAAGAGGACCGCATGACCTTTAACGCCATCTTTGAAACCGGTGAAATGGCCCAATTACTCTTGGTAGACGAGTCAGGCGAGGTGAGACGTTATCCCATCAATACCGTCGCTCAGAACTTCCAAGCTATGTGTGTAGGTACCTTCCAGAAGGCTGATCCTAGGAATGTTGACGTCTTCATCAACAAAACAGGTCTATCCGGTAAGTACCAAGTCAAGTTGGTTGCCGAAGAAAAACTTTACGAAACCGGCGTGACAATCTCCGCGTAGAGTTAAGGGAATTGTGTGGGGGTCTGACCCCCACACAACGGGGAACTATTCTGACAATTAATTCTCGGTCAAAAACCGTGGTTAAGAGTACGGCTTGAGAATTAGTTTAAGTGAGCTACATGACAAACTAAATTAGCGACTGAGAAGTAACGACAGAGGATATTTACTTCTCAGTTGCTTTCAATGTTTCATTATGAAGGAGTTGGAGATTATGTCATTAAAACAACTAAGTGCTGCAGCTTTTGAGGAAGTTATCTATGATAATGGTAAACCGTGTGTAGTCATATTTTCAAGAAAAGAGTGCCATGTCTGTAAAGAAGTTGTACCAGTCTTAGAAGAATTACAACCGAAATACGAAAACAAGTTTGGTTTCTATTATGTTGACGTAGAAGAAGATAAGGCCTTGTTCCAACGGTTCTCCTTAAAAGGCGTTCCCCAGCTGCTCTACTTTAAAGATGGTGAGTACCACGGTAAACAAGCCGGCAAAGTTGAGGAAGACCAAGTCGAAGAAAGAATCGCCCACATCCTCGAGTAGGAATTGCGTGGGAATTGTGTGGGGGTCTGACCCCCACACAATGGGGAACTATTCTGACAATTTAAGGAGAGGAAGTGAAGGGTATGGCGAATAGCTATGATTTAATTATAATTGGTGGGGGTCCTGGGGGACTTTCTGCCGCGATCTATGGGGGAAGGGCTAAACTTAAGACCCTGGTCATCAACAAAGGGGCTATTGGTGGCTTAGTTAATACGACTCGGGAAATCGTCAATTATCCGGGATATGGGCAAATCAGCGGACCGGATCTGATGAAGGATTTTAAGAAACATGCAGAGACCTTTGGGGTTGAATTTGTAAAAGGTGAGGTTACTCAGACGGATTTTTCACAAGGGGAAAAGAAGGTTGTGACCAAAAAGGGCCAGGAGTTTTTAGCGAAAGCGGTTATTGTGGCTTGTGGCAGCGAGCCTAGGTTACTCAATATCCCGGGTGAAAAGCGACTAAGGGGTATGGGCGTAGCGTATTGCGCGACTTGTGATGCCGAGTTCTTCGAGGGGGAAGATGTTGTTGTCGTCGGAAGCGGTGACCAGGCTATTGAAGAAGGCATGTTCATTACCAAGTTTGCCCGTAAGGTCACGGTTATTGTTTTACATGATGAAGGAATTCTGGATTGCAATAAGGTCAGTGCAGAGAGAGCCTTAAATCATGAAAAAATGGAGTTTATCTGGAACTCGACCATTGAGGAAGTTGTAGGTAAAGAGAATGTCGAAGGGGTAAAAATCAAGAATTTAAAAACTGGTTTGACGTCAGAGCTTAGCTGCCAGGGGGTCTTTTTCTTCGTGGGTATGGTCCCCTCGACGGGCTATCTTAAAGACAGTGGTATAGAGATGAATAAACGAGGGTATATCCCCGTCAACGAGCTGATGGAAACCAACCTTGAAGGGGTCTATGCAGTGGGGGACAACCGAGTAAAATATCTCAGACAAGTTGTCTCCGCTGCTGGGGACGGTGCAACTGCCGCTGTTGCAGCAGAGCGCTATATTGAAGAAGTTAATGACTTTAACAGCAATGTTTTGCAAAGTGAAAAAAAGGTTCTGTTATTGTTCTTTAATGCCCAAGACAATGAAAGCCTCAAGTATCGCACAGCTTTGGAAGAACTGAACGAGAAATCGGAAACGGGCTGTAAAATCCTCTGCGTCGATATGGCAACGAAAAAAAACCTAGCCGAAAAATATGCCATTAAAGCCATCCCCTCAGTCCTTGTGCTGGATAAGGGGACTGAGACCAACCGCCTTGAGGGTTTAGAGGGTCTGACCCCCACACAATGGGAAACGATTCTGACAATTTGAGCTTAGGAACCGGGATGTTATACATCTCGGTTTTTTTTTTTAATCTTTTATTAATACAAAGAAGGTATTCGGCAAAATTTGACGAATATTAATTTATCTATTATAAAACACAAACATAATAAGGACGGTGTATTTGTAACAATGAAAAAAGGCTTTATAAAGAAGTGGGTTACTGGTCTGACCATTGGTGCGCTGCTGTTGACGACGGCAGGATGCGGAGGAGGGGGTACTGCTCCCGCAGCAAATAATGATTCAAAAGGTGAAGCAGCTAAGATTGGGGTTATCGCCTATCTGACAGGGGGCGGAGCGGCCTATGGTACTGCAATCAAGGAAGGGTTAGATCTCGCTAAGGATGAGATTAATGCCCAGGGCAAGGTTCAGATTGAGCTCATTTACACAGATTCCCGCGGGGAAAAGACGGAAGCCATCAATGCTGCCAATAAACTAATTAATAAGGACAATGTTGTAGGAATTATCGGACCAACTCTGAGTGGAGAGATGTTTGCCGCTGGACCCATTGCTAATCAAGCAGGAGTTCCGATTATGGGAACCTCGACGACTGCAGAAGGGATCCCTGCCTTGGGAGACTTTGTCTTCCGGAATGCTTTGCCTGAGTTTTTAGCGGTTCCCCAGGCTGTTGAGAAGGCAATTTCCACCTATGACTTGAAAAAAGTTGCCGTTATGTACTCTAATAATAACGACTGGGCAGTGTCCGGGTATAAGACCATTGAAAGTACACTTAAGAAAAATGGTGTAGAAATCATTGCCACCGAAACGTTTGCGGATAAAGACACAGATTACTCTGCTCAATTGACGAAAATTGCTTCTTTAAAACCCGATGCGGTAATGGTTTCCAGCCTATATCAGGAAGCTGCTCTCGTTTTAAAGAAAGCAAGAGAAATTGGGATTACGGTTCCTTTTGTCGGAACGAATGGCTTTAACTCCCCTGAGCTGATCAAGATCGCCGGACCAGCTGCTGATGGAGCTATCGTGGCCAGCCCTTGGTTCCCAGGTAAAGCCGATGAAAAAGTTCAGAAGTTTATTGCGGATTACAAAGCAAAATACAATAACAAAGTACCGGATCAGTTTGCAGCTCAAGCCTACGATGCACTTTATTTGTATGCTAGTGCCTTAGAGCAAGCTGGAACGACCACAGATCGTCAAAAGCTGCGTGATGCCATAGCGACGATTAAAGATTTCCAAGGTGTAACTGGAAAATTCGCCTTTGATGAAAATCGTGAACCAGTAATGAATGCTACGGTTTTGATTATTAAGGATGGTCAGTTTACGGAATTGAAATAACGATTAGGAGTGAACGTTTTGTTCTGGCAACAATTGGTCAATGGCTTAACCTTGGGAAGTACGTATTCCCTTGTCGCGTTAGGTTACACCTTGATTATGGGGGTCCTAAACATCATTAATATGGCTCATGGAGAGATATTTATGATTGGGGCTTTCGTCGGGTTGTACCTTGTGACTTATTTTGAAGTGAATATTTTCGTGGCCATGGCTGGAGCTATGGTGACCAGTGCGTTGCTAGGTTGTCTAATGGAAACGGTAGCCTTGCGTCCTTTGAGACGCAAGGCTGTTTCCCACCTAGCGCCGTTGATTAGTACTATCGGGGTAGCTATATTTCTTGAGAGTCTAGCTTTAAATCTCTTTGGACCTCAGTCCCAGGCGTTTCCGACTGAATTAGCTGCAGTGCAAATGCAACTTGGGCCTATTCGGATTTCCCTGGTTCAAATTATCATACTTGGTATGTCCTTCGGTTTAATGTTCGTCCTGCGTTTTTGGCTTTCCAAAACCCGGGTTGGCAAAGCCATCCGGACAACGGCTGAGAACATTGAGACGGCTAATCTCCTGGGGATTAACACCAACAAAATTATCTTTTTAACTGTAGCACTTGCCTCAGGACTAGGGGGAATCGCCGGGGTTCTGGTAGGTCTCTCCTTTAATGCCGTAGAACCGACCATGGGATTATCAATGGGCTTAAAAGGTCTGGCCGTTTTGATCCTTGGTGGTATGGGAAATATCACCGGAGCAATGCTGGGCGGGTTGATTCTAGGAATTGCTGAAGTGTTCACCGTCGCTTACGGTGCCTCTTCCTATAGGGATGCAGTCGCCTTTGGAATGATTATTCTTATTCTGTTTATTCGTCCTCAAGGACTTTTTGGAAAACGGCAAGGGGGACGTTTCTAAATGGATATGTTATTAAATCAATATTATCTTCAAATTGCTGTCTTTGTTATGGTGAATGCCATTCTTGGAGTAAGCATTTATTTGACTCTATCAACCGGTCAATTGTCTCTGGGAAATGCCGGATTTATGAGTATTGGAGCTTACACTTGTGCAATTCTGACTGTCAAAGCAGGCTTCCCTGTCTATTTGGCCATCCCAATCGGGGGGATTGCTGCAAGTTTAATGTCGATCATCATAGGCTTTCCCGCCTTGCGGCTAACAGGGATTTACCTAGCTATTGCTACCCTTGGCTTTGGTGAAGTGGTTCGAGTTATTGTGTTAAACCTAAAAATCACAAACGGTGCCTTGGGGATCTCGGGAATCCCAACTCTTGGAACTAAGATTAGCAAAATGCTGTCCTCCTTCGGATTACCTCAGAAGTTTGGAGGATTAAGCGTTCAACAGACTAGTACCTTACTGGTATTATTGATTCTAGTTTTGATCCTCGTTTTTCTGGTCTTTTTCTGTGTAAGGCTCAATCGGTCAAGAGTGGGTCGGGCCTTTGCGGCTATTAAAGCAGATGAGTCGGCAGCGGAAGCCATGGGAATTAATACGACCTATTACAAATTGCTGGCCTTTGCTTTAGGGGCTTTAATCGCCGGGATTGCGGGTGGCTTATCCGCCCATTTAACCTTTTTTATCGGACCGAAAGATTTTGCTTACCACCGTACCGTCGAGATTCTGCTTTATGCGGTCTTAGGAGGAAGCGACTTGGTTTTTGGCCCCATCGTTGGGGCATTGATCCTAACCTTGCTGCCCGAACTGTTGCGCTCAGCTTCAAATTACCGACTGATGATTTACGGAGCACTTTTGGTGATCATGATGGCTTTCAGACCTCAGGGTCTCATCAGTGAGGAGACGGTTCGCTTTTGGAAGAGTAAGCTTGGAAGGGGGAGTAAATAATGACGTTAGTCCTTGACCAAGTAAGTAAAAACTTTGGCGGTTTGGCAGCGTTGAGTAACGTAAGTTTTAAGGTGACTGAGGGAGAAATCATTGGAATTATCGGCCCCAATGGTGCTGGCAAGACAACCCTCTTTAACTTAATCACGGGGATTTTTCCTCCTACTGCGGGGAAGATCACCTATCAAGGTAAGGATTTGTTAGGGTTGCGACCCTATAAGGTTACAGAATTAGGCTTAGCTCGTACCTTTCAGAATATCCGGCTCTTTGGACATTTGAGCCCTTTGGACAATGTTATGGTTGGGGCGCATTGCCGGACAAAAGCTGGGGTCTGGAAAGGACTATGGCGCACTCCTGCCCAACGTAAGGAAGAGAAGGCTACCCGGGAACGTGCCCAGACTTTGCTTAAATTAGTCGGGGTTGAAGAGGATATAGACTCTCCGGCAAGTTCACTTCCCTATGGGCAACAACGTCGCTTGGAAATTGCCCGGGCGCTTGCGACGGAACCGGAAATAATTCTACTCGATGAGCCAGCGGCTGGGATGAATGAGAATGAAACTGACGATTTACGGCTGCTGATTAAAAAGATTCAAACCATGGGTAAGACCGTCGTATTAATTGAACATGATATGAACCTTGTCATGAATGTTTGTGACCGCGTTATGGTGATTAATTTCGGACAAATGATTGCAGAAGGTACTCCGGCTGAGATTCAGCAGAACCCAATGGTTATTGAGGCGTATTTGGGCCGGGAGGAGGGATAGAGATGCTTAACATTAAAGGTTTGTCCACGAGTTATGGTAGTATTCAAGCCATTAAAGGGATTGACATCGACGTTCCCGAAGGCTCTATTGTTTCTCTGATCGGGGCGAATGGGGCAGGGAAAACGACGACGATGAAATCTCTGGTTGGGCTTCTCAAGCCTCAGGCTGGACAGATTACCTTCCAAGGGCAGGAGATACGAGGGTTTGCCCCTCACAAAATTGTTAACCTGGGCATGTCGCTGGTTCCCGAGGGCCGGAATATTTTAGCCGGCATGACGGTGCTGGAGAACTTGGAAATGGGAGCCTATCAGAGAAAAGATAAAGAGGTTCAGGCTGATTTCGAGAAGGTATTTAAACGCTTTCCCATCTTAGAGGAACGCAAGCAACAATTGGGAGGAACTCTTTCTGGAGGACAGCAACAAATGCTGGCCATCGGACGTGCTCTTATGGCTAGACCGAAACTTCTCTTGCTTGATGAACCTTCCATGGGGTTAGCTCCTTTGGTTGTATCCGATATTTTTAAAGTTATTCAAGAGATCAATCAGGAAGGGACGACGATTCTGCTTGTTGAACAAAACGTCCGCCAAGCCTTAAAGATTGCTCACTATGCCTATGTTCTGGAAACCGGCAAGATCGTGTTGCATGGAAAAGCGGATGAGGTTGCCAAAAATCCACGGGTTATGGAAGCTTATCTGGGTGGAGCTAAGGCGGGTGCCTAAGGGGTCTCCTTGATGATGAATCTATTGATAACTAAATGATAAGAACTAAAAGAGTTAGGCAGAGGAGCAACTGGTTTGTAATATCTGCACTTGTTAATAAATTCATCCCCCGCTTTCTCTGTAGGAGGGGGGATTTTCTCTTTGCTTGGACATCCCTAATTAGCAGGCTTAAGCATTGTGGTCCAACCTGTAAACCGAAGAGAGGAGACGTTTATCATGGGAAATCAAACCCATAAAATCGTCAAAAGTAAGGTCACGGAAGGTCTTCACGATATGGAATCACGGAAAGGGAGGTTTCGCGCCTTTGATGCGATTCGCCCGGCCATGTTAAAGATGGTTCCCAATTATCCTGAGCTTTCCAATCGTTTGCGCAAAATCAAAGAATATAGCATGGATCATTTAGACGAAGTGATCGCCAGAGCGCAACGGTCCTTAGAAGAAAAGGGCTGTAAAGTGTATCTCGCCGAAACGTCTGAAGATGCTCAGAACTATATTGCCAGTCTTATTCCCAAGGAAGGCTTGGTCGTTAAGTCTAAGTCAAATGCCGGTAAAGAAATTAACATCTCTCATTATCTCGAAGATCGTGGCGTGACCGTGGTAGAAACGGATTTGGGAGATCGAATTAATCAGCTGGCTAAGAGTGAAGCGAGTCACTCCCTGGCACCGGCAATTCATATTCCCATCGAAAAAGTAACCGAACTTTTTTCTGAAGAAGAGGGAACTCAGTTAGAATGCACCCCCGAAGCGTTGGTTATTTCTGCTCGTAAAGGTCTACGGGATTTTCTGGTTAAAGCGGATGTGGGCATCTCAGGAGCGAATGCCATTGCTGCGGATACGGGGAGTGTTTTCGTTACGGAGAACGAAGGTAATATTCGAGCGGTATCCATGATGCCTAGAGTTCACATTGTGATCGCTGGTGTGGAAAAAATCGTCTCGACCCTTGAAGATGCCATGCAAGTGGTGCGAGCAGCAGCAGTTTACGGTGTAGGACAAGACATCGGGACCTATGTTTCAGTGATCTCAGGTGTTAGTGAATCCCTTGATCCGGATCTTGAAGATTATTCCCACGGTCAGGGTCCTAAAGAAGTGCATATTGTTTTATTAAAAAATGGACGTAAAGAAGCTATGGATGCAGGCTTTAAAGAGTCTCTTTACTGTATCAATTGTGGAAGTTGCTTAAACTTTTGCCCAGTCTACCAGGAAGTCGGCGGTAAATACGGATATAAATATCTCGGGGGTCGGGGTTTGGTTTTTGCTGCCTTTCATGGTGACTTAGAAAAGTCTGAAGAAAATGGTTTATCTCTCTGTATCGGATGTCAAAAGTGTCAAACTGCCTGTCCAGTACAGATGGCGACGCCTAATATGTTATGGAAACTTCGCCAAAATGCGGTGGCTAAAGAAGGGGCCGGCTGGAAGAAGGATTTGATCTTCTCGATGTTAAGCAAACCCAATACCCTGCCGATGGTCAGTAAATTAGCGTCGACCTTTGGGAAACTGGCCTTAAAAGAGGCAGATAAAGGTAAAGGGATGACCTCCCGTTTAACCTTTAATTCGTTTGGGTTACCTCAAGAACGTGTGATTCCGCGCTTCTCTAAGAAATCCTTTATGGAAATTGCCAAACCTAAAGCCCTTTCTAAGCCGGTTAAAAAGGTTGGTTTTTATCCAGGGTGCGTGGTGAATTACACTGAGACGGATCTCGGGGAAGCGCTGCTTCATGTCTTAGGAGAAAATAATGTTGAGGTAAAACTAGCTAAAGAGGATGTTTGCTGTGGGATTCCAAGTATTGTAAGTGGGGATCTGGCTCATGCCAAATCTATGGCTCTCAAAAACATTGAAACTTACAGTGAGTTTGATATGGATTCATTGGTTTTTGTCTGCCCCAGTTGTGCGGTTGCCTTCAAAGAGGAGTACCCTAAACTGTTTGCGGGGGATTCCTCTGAGCTTCAGGAAAAAGTGAAAAAACTCGCTTTAAAGGTTAAAGATATCAATGAATTCCTTAGCCAAGATATTGATTTAAAGCCTCCAAACCAAAGAGTCACGGAAACGGTGACCTATCATGATCCTTGCCATCTCGCTCGAAGTATGGGTGTTAAAAAAGAACCTAGAGAACTTATCCAAACGATCCCGGGCGTGAGTTATGTGGAAATGCAGGATGCGGATACGTGCTGTGGATTTGGTGGATCCTTTAGCTTAAGTTTCTATGAGCTTTCGCAACGGATAAATGAGGGAAAATTAAAGACCGTTAATGATACTAAGGCCACCACCTTAGCGACGAGTTGTCCGGGATGTATGGTTCATTTCCGTGATGGGATTGCTCAGCACAAAATGAAGCAAAACGTTTCTCACGTTATTCAAATTTTGAGCCGGGCCTATGGGAGGAGATGAGCAACATGAGTAGCACGAGTGGTGCAAGTTCGAGCGCTGGTAAGATAAGTAGTAACGACAGTACAAACAGTACGAAAGCTGAAAAGATATTAAAGGGAATAAGTTCCCGCCGCGACAAACTTCTTCAAGAATATCCAAATTTAGCTAGCCAAGTGCAGGAGATTAAAAGCAAGACAGCGAATAATCTTAAAGATTCTGTGGAAAAGGCAGTTTCTTCTCTCAAAGGTAAAGGATGTCATGTGATTTTTGCGAAGGATGCAGGGGAGGCTCAAGAGCAGATCCTAAAAATTCTGGCTGGGAATCCGAGTGTAGCCCTTAGTAAAAATTCCGTTTTTAAAGAGATCGGGTTGAGAAATTTTCTAACCTCGAAGAAGGTTGAGGTTTTTGACACGGACCTAGGGGAACGAGTTGCCGGGACAAAAGTCGACGCCCACCCTTGGATAGCCAGTATCAATACGTCAATTCCTAATAAAGAGTGGGTGGCTCAGGTCAAGGATGAGATCAAGCACCAGGTTGCCCATATGCAGTACGGAATTACAGGAGCAGAGGCAATTGTTGAACAAAATGGAACCATCGCTCTGTTAGAAAGCGAGGGGAATGTTCGGTTCACCTCAAATCTTCCCTATAACCATATCGTCGTGGCAGGAATAGATAAAATTGTCCCCTCACTTGAAGATGCTTTGGCCGTTTGCCGGGCGATTAGTGTCTATGGGATGGGAAAAGATATCCTTAAATATATCTCCTTTATCAGCGGTCCCAGCAGAACGGCGGATATCGAGTTTAGAATGGTCCAAGGTATGCATGGCCCTAAGGAAGTGTTCGTTATACTCCTCGATAATGGACGTCTGGCAGCGGCTGAAAACAAGCAATGGGATTTGCTAAAATGTCTGCACTGCGGAGGATGTCTCGTCGATTGCCCAAGTTATCTTAGTGAAGGATTAGAGAAAGGCTATTATTATACGGGGAAAAGGGCCAGTGTCTTAGCTGCTTTTTTAAAGGAATCCGAGCCCGTTGAGCATGGGGTTTGTGGAGACTGCTCGTTATGTAATAAACACTGTCCTATGGGTATTCAAGTATAGCTTTTGACGCACTTATGGAGGTTTTAATGCAGTTTGAAAAAATTACCAAACCTCATCGAACCTATCAAGAGGTTTTAAAACAAATTAATCATTTAATAGTCGATGGCAAGCTCCGTCCGGGGGATCGACTCATGGGTGAACGAGAAATGGCGGTAGAACTAGGAGTTAGCCGGACTACTTTACGTGAGGCTTTAAGAACCATGGAGTTCTTAGGATGGGTTGAGATTAAGCCGGGAGATGGTACGTTCATTCGTGATATTCACTTAAATGAAGTAATCAGCCCCTTGGCCTTAGCTTTATCGGTGGAGCCGACAAGAATAGACGAACTTTGGGAAACTCGGATAACCCTCGAGGTCGAATGCGCAGGCTTAGCAGCTCTGCGAGCCTCAAAGGAAGACTTGCAGCAAATTTCCCATGCCCTTCGAGATATGAAGTCTTCCTTACACGATCTGGATGCCTATGCTAAAGCAGATATGAGATTTCACTTTCACGTAACTCAAGCTTCCCAAAATTCGATGATGCATCGACTTCTGCAGACGTTTGTCGTTCATATTTTTGATCTGATTAAGAAAACAGGCCCCCTCCGTTTTAGTCACGACATAGGGGGACTAAACACAATACAAGAGCATATTTCCATCTACGAAGCAATCGCAAGTCAGGAAGCAGAACAAGCAAGAACCCTCATGAGAAAACACCTCGAAGCCTCGCGAAACGAAATCGGAGGGTCAGACCCCCACACAACGGGAAACAATTCTGACAATTAAACCTAGAAAGAGCCCTTCCATCCAAGTTGATGGGAGGGCTTTTTGGGGTCAGACCCCCACACAATGGGAAACAATTCTGAAATATCAAGCGGAAGGCATCGTTTATTTGCCATTAATACCATGGTGTAATATGGTAGATCATAATTTTTCTTAAAGAGGGGACGAAAGTATGGCTTTTGGTTTAGACAAAGAGTTGATACAAAGACCGAAAAATCGGTCAAAACTATGCCGTAGATCAAATTATTCTATTCGGAACGCGAGCAAGAGGTGATCATAAGCCAACAAGCGATATTGATTTGGCAGTTTTTCTATCAGAGTCTAATTGTAAAGGGCATTTGATCAGTGAGTTTGATGACCTCAATACCCTCCTGAAAATAGATACCATATTCGTCAATGAAACATTGAACCTGAATTATTGAAGAATATCAAGAAAGACGGTGTATTACTTTATGAGCGAGCCATACATAAAGCTTAGTAACTATACAATGCACTTTCGAGATTGAATGAGGGGATCGCTAAATACAATGAAGCCAATGATCTGTTAAGGGATGGAGTAATACAGAGGTTTGAGTTTACCTTTGAGCTTGCTTGGAAAACTTTAAAGGCAGTCTTTGAAGATGAGGGCTTAATAGGATTAAATTCTCCTAAGACGGTTTTGCGTGAAGCCTTTGCGATGGGGCTTATCCAAGATGATGAATTATGGCTTACTATGCTGAGTGATAGAAATTCGACCAGCACGCATCTACAATGAACAACTTGCAATTGAAATATGTCGTAATATACAAGAGAGATATGCAAGTGCATTTGTGGATTTGCTTAAGACAATTGAAGCGAGGCTTGACTAGGTTGGAGTTTGGGGCGAAGAAAGAAGAAAAATATAGTATGGTATTATAAATGGTAGGAAAAATGGAAGGAGATGGCGAATGACTAAAAAATAGGGAATTAGGTGGGGAGTGGAAGAGGTGGCGAGGAAATCGAGGGTTTGGTGGCCGGGAGCGGATTATCATATCATGTGCAGGGGAAACCGCCGGTCGGACATTTTCATGGATGAGGTCGATCGGAAAGTATTCCTGAGTATGTTGGCCCAAGTCAAAGAAAAACATCCCTTTATCCTGCATGCTTACTGCTTGATGAGTAATCATGTGCATTTCCACTTAGAAACGATTGATACAGATCCAGGAAAGATTATGAAACTGTTGAATATGAAATACGCTATTTTCTTCAATAACAAGTACCACCTTGAAGGGCATTTGATGCAAGGGCGGTTTCGGGCCGAAATTGTAACTAATGAACGATATTTTTTAGCACTTAGTCGTTACATACATTTAAACCCCGTTGTAGCAGGCATTGTACTTCATCCTAAAGATTATCGGTGGAGCAGTTATAATGCCTATGTGGAGGGGAAATTTTCTTTCCTTGTAAATACGAAGAAAACATTAGGCTATTTTCCTAATCCTAAAATCAGCAACTTCGAGGAGTTTACGGTGGCGGGTATAAAAACGGACTCCTCAGATGATTCGTTATTACCTTTAAGACTACAGCTTGAGGACTAGTAGACTAGGGAGCTCGTGACTTCTTCCTTATTAATAGGAAGGAGATTTTTTATTTGCTTCCATAAATTCTAAAGCTCAATGTATTTCCATCGACTAGGCTGCGGATAAGAATAAAACTGTCGGTATCATTTCTGAACTTAAAATCTAAGGTAGGGTAAGCCACTGTAGCATCCTGACCAAGTGGGACATAGGTGACGGGCAAGCTGTGGCGCGTACGTTCCATAACCCTTAAGGAGGGGTAGGCCAATTGAACCGCATTATAAAGAGTGCTGGAAACTTGACAGACTCCTCCACCTAGACCGGGTACAAAGGTATTTCCTTCAATAATCATAGCCTCCTGATATCCTGCCTCGGAAGTTCTGGGGCCTACCGTATGATTAAATGAGAACACCTCTCCAGGTTTTAGCACCTTACCATCGATGGCTTTAGAGGCAAGCTTCAGGTTAAGTGATCGTGCCTTCTGATTTGGATCAAAACGAGTGGTATAGTCGCTTAAGAGGTCCTTCTTTTTTACGGTCTCGAGGTCTGTTTTCGTAAGAGTGGGTTTGACTATGATAAAGGGAACTTGAATTGTCTGGGCTTCAGGGGTCTGATTCTTTATGCTTTTGATAAGTGAGTCGAGGTCTACTTGTTTTCCTATTTTTTCTGGGACGATTTGCAGAGAGTTATCCGGGTTTATGGAAAAGTACGCATCTGTTGAAGGAATGTTTAGGGTTGAGAGATGTTTATTCAGAGCTTCTTTTAGAACAAATTCATTCCATTGCAGGTCAGGTTCAAAGGAGATCCCCCTGCTTGCCTTATATTTAGCAATAGCCTTATGAAAGAGGTTTCCTTCTCGTCCGACAAGATAGGCTTTTTGAAGTGGTTCAGCAAAGGTATAAGTGAGACCGAGTTTCTCTAGGTCTATGAGGCAGCTTTTCTCATCGGAGATGAAATGGAGGGGATGTTTATAAATTTTATTACGTTGTTCCTCTAGTTTGGACTCAGCTTCCTCAATAGAAAGTTGTCCCAAGGGGATTTCTAAGACAACACCGCTGGCGATGGTTCCTCTGTCCCAGGTATATAGGACGAGTGAAAGGATAAGCGCTACAAATAAGGTGATTACTACACTTAAACTAATAAGTAAGACTTTGTGCTGTTTTAATCGATTTTGAGTACTTGTTTTTTCGGCTGGTCTAGTATCCTCTTCCACGTTAATTCTCCCTTCTCGTCTAGTGACCATTAACTATATGCGAGAAGGGAGAAAATTTTCATAGAGATTGACATGGATATTTTTGGACTATGGCTTTGATGAGAATTGTGAGAATTGAGAATTGTGTGGGGGTCTGACCCCCACACAATGGGAAAGAATTCTGAAAATTATTACTTAGTTATGGCAGGGTTTAGGTGGTCTTGGGGGAATAGGTGGTCTAGAGAGTTCTCGGATGATTTCCCACAGTTGCCAAATGATGGTCAACAATAAGATGATAATGACGACTAAAGCTGTTAGAATCATATACTTCACTCCTTATTTTTTGATATACCTGGGGCTGAGGGGGCTCTTTATGTATTCTATTCAGCATGTCTCCTGGATGTTCTTGGAAAAAGCGACCTCACAGACGTTAGTCTGTAAGGTCGCTTGATTTAGTATCTCCAGTTAGAGTTAAAGGAGGCCTATTTGGTAAAGTATAGCCCACTTAATATTAAACTTCTTACTGTGTATCTGCATCTAGTAAGGCTTGTGCAATTGCAATTGTCGTTTGTCTAGCTAGCTTAGTATCTTCATCGGCAATAGTATCAACAAGGGCTGTAGCAGCATCAATTTGAGCTTGATCTACACCTTCAGCTAAAACTTTTTCAGCATCTGCAACGGTAGCATCGACAAATAAATCATCAATAGCAGCTTGTGCAGCGGCAACTTTGGCCAGCTTCTTCTGCTGCTTCGGCACTGCCTGCAGCAACTCCAAGAAGCGAATGAAACCATTACACAACTATTAGACAAGCACACAAATAGAAACGGTCCGTATTTCTACTACGCTGAGAAATACGGACCGTTTTAGCTATCGGGTTTCTTTCCCTGGACCGGGTAGCGGAGGAATTGTGTGGGGGTCTGACCCCCACACAATGGGAAACAATTCTGATAATTACCTAGGTTAGCGTGAATCCCCACATGATTATTAGAATAAGTAATACCCCGTATAAGATCATCTGAAATATTGTCAGTGGTAAGCTTTTCCTGTATTTGTAGTATTGTGACATAGTCATTCTCCTTTGATTGTATCCTTGCCGGATCCTTTATCTTCACGTTCGAGTCGTTCCAATTCCAAGGGATGGTCTTCTTTCATTTCTTCTCGAGATATTGTACCTCTGTACCAAACATGATTCATTGGGAAGAATCTCGGGCTGAAGTGGGAGTTGAAGAAATGCCATATGAAGATAGCGCTGATGGCCAGCATTGCTTCGTCCGTGTGAGCATATCTTGCCGAATCAATGACCCAGATAGGCATATACTGAGTGAAAATCTGTGGAAACCACATCATTAAGCCAGACCCGCCCATAATGGCCATACCCCAGAACACGGCCCAGTAGTCGAATTTTTCTTTATAGGTGTAACGGTCAAATTTAGGTGGATCTTTTCTCAGGCCTAATAAGTACTTTACATCATGTATGACATCTACAAAATCTTTGCCGCTAGGCAATATTGCAAGGGATAGTTTTTTGGTTACGATAGGTTGAATCACTAGGTAGAGCAAGTGATAAACAAAAGAGAGTAGCATGACAGCTGCCGCAACTAGATGAACGAAAAGCATGTTGTCAAAACCACCAAACAGCGAGACAACCCCTTGGGAGATGCTGCTTTGTTCAAACTTAATAGGCAAGCCGGTGATTGTTAGAACGATAAAGCTGGTAAACATCCCGATGTGCTGGATTCGTTGGTGGAGATCAAAACGTTGAAAAACGTGTTCCGTTTCCATTGGTATTACCCCCTCTTCCGTTCCCGAAGAATTGTACGCAGGTTATGGTATAGTTGTAGTTCAATATGAATAACTAGTGCAGTAATCGTAATAAGGGTTAGCCAAATAAAAAACTTAGCAGTATAGTACATGGGCGCTCCCGGACCGGTCGGTGCAAGCTTGAAGTGTTGAGATCCCTCGGCAAAGCCTGGTGAGGGCTTATCATGGCAGGTGGCACAGGTTTGCGGTATGTTAGCTTTGGCAACTTTGGAATTGGGGTTGTCTGCTCCTAAAACGTCGTGAGCACCGTGACAGTCTGCGCACGTTGCTGAACGTTGGCTGCCAAGATGTACAGCTTTACCATGAAAGCTCTCTCTATAACTTTCGGTGATCTGTCCTTTATGGCAGTACGAACAGGTTACAACGCTCTCTTTTTTATCCAGTGAAGCGCCTTCAGGGTGTGGAAACCCTGTTATGTCGGTATGGCAGCTTGTACAACTTAAAAAGCTGTGAACAGACCCTTCAACGTTTTGGCCGACATCACCATGGCATTGAAGACAAGTTTCCTGGGCTTGCACCTCTGTTGCAAAGGCAGCTACCGCTAGGAGTAATAACGTTATTAGGCTCAGTACCTTCAATATCCGCCCTTTTTTTAGTTTGTCCATTCACTGCACCTCTTTAAATTTATTGATTATGGTCTCTTGGCTTTCAAAGCACATCCAATTCCTATGGAAACTTAGCTGGCACTAAGCCACCAGGCGAGGAAAATACAGTTTACTATTCACTAATGGTGCTGCGAAGGGGTGTGAAAGTCTGTTTAGCTAGTAAGGGGTTATATGATTGGGACCGACTTTATTATGTCGCAATAAACCGTAAAGCATACGTTATTAGGGTTATGCTAAGTCCTATCGTAGGAGGTTACACATCCCTGTTAGTACGCTAGATAAATAAGAAGTTATTTTTTCTGAGACGCCGTGTCTGAAGTAACTCGTTGACTAATGATGCAACATCGAAGCCTTGATTTGGGAGTCTCATGATTGGACAATCACTTTTGCGAAGGACTGCGGTGATGATGAGCAATCTGGTACACGCCAGAATAAGATGAGGGGAGGTGAGTTTGATTAAAAGGAGACAAATAAAAAATGATTGAAGGATATACAAAATTAGACCCCAGTAAAACCTATTTGATTACTGGAGGTGCTGGTTTTATCGGATTTTTCCTGTCTAAAAAGCTATTAGATCACGGCTGCAGAGTCGTGGGAATGGATAATCTGAATGACTACTATGATGTGAGTTTAAAGGAGAACAGACTGAAACAGTTAGAAGGATATGTCCGTTATACTTTCATCAAAGGGGATATCTCAGATAAGGAAATGGTCATAAAAGTCTTTGAAGATTACAAGCCGACGATTATTGTGAATCTGGCAGCGCAGGCGGGTGTTCGCTATAGTATAGAGAATCCGGATTCCTATATTAAGAGTAACATCATCGGGTTCTATAATATTTTAGAAGCTTGTCGGCATAATCCGGTTGATCATTTAGTTTACGCATCCTCCAGTTCAGTGTATGGTGCTAATAAGAAAGTTCCCTTCTCAACCGGAGATCAGGTGGACAATCCGGTATCGCTTTATGCTGCTAGTAAAAAATCCAATGAGTTAATGGCGCATACCTATAGCCAATTGTACGGAATACCTTCTACAGGTTTAAGATTTTTCACGGTTTACGGCCCGATGGGAAGACCGGATATGGCCTATTTCGGTTTTACTGAGAAGATCTTTAAGGGCGAGAAAATCGAGGTGTTTAACTTTGGTGACTGTTCTAGAGATTTTACCTATATCGATGATATTGTGGAATCTGTAGCGCGGATCCTTGGCAATCCACCAGCTAAGAAGGTTGATAAGGACAGCATCCTAAACGGCATTCAATACGCAGTTTATAATATCGGCAACAATCAACCTGAGCAATTGACGGATTATATCGCTGCCCTAGAAAAAGCGTTAAGTAAGGCTGTCGGGAGAACGATGGTTGCAGAGAAGGAGTTCCTACCCATGCAGCAGGGGGATGTAAAGGCCACTTATAGTGACAGTTCTCCATTGGAGCGAGATTTTGATTTCAAACCTAGTACGAGTATCGAAAAGGGCTTACAGAAGTTCGCGGATTGGTATGTGGAGTATTATAAAGTGAAGTAGTTCTTTGCTTTGTTGAAGCAGAGAGTGGAGTACAAGGATTGGATCTCCCCTAGTAGATTTGGCTCTACCAGGGGAGGTTTTTATATTTTTATGTTGGCTATACTGAGGCTATAAACCTTAGTGGGCCCGACTAATGCTCAATGTCCATCAAGTTGGTTATGTAATGAAATAATTACTGTATTAATAATTTTAAATTAAGGAGGCATGATATTTTATGCAGGTACAACAAAAAATAGGAGGTATACCTTCGCTGACTATTCATCATTGCCGGGGAACGAACGTTGGGAGATTATTGAGTACATACTATAGCTAGGAGGGGTTTACTGATGAAAAAATGGTTAATCCCAGTAGGGATAATTGTCCTTCTGGGAGTATTGATGATCTCAGGGTACAATAACATGGTAAAGATTTCAGAAGATGTTAATGGGAGTTGGAGCCAGGTGCAAAACCAGTTGCAACGCAGGGCAGATTTGATTCCTAATTTGGTGGAGACCGTGAAGGGGTATGCCGCGCAGGAAAAAGAAGTGTTTACTGAGGTGGCTGAAGCAAGAGCAAAATTAGCAGGTGCAACAACTGTGGCGGCTGCAGGTCAGGCGGACCAGGCTTTAACTAGCGCACTGGGAAGGTTATTGGCCATCTCCGAAAGCTATCCTCAGTTAAAATCTGATGCAAACTTTCGGGCTTTACAGGATGAGCTAGCTGGTACAGAAAATCGCATTGCAACAGCACGGATGGACTATAATAATACCGTTCAGAGCTATAATACTAAAACCAAGACCTTTCCTACATCACTTTATGCCGGAATCTTAGGCTTTGGGCCAAGGGATTACTTTAAACCGACTGCTGGCGTAGAAAATGTTCCGTCGGTTGATTTTTCCAAGTAAGCGGTAAACGAAGGGAATGAAAGCTATGAAGAAGATATCCCTTCTTTCGGTGTTAAGTATATTCTTATTATTGTTACTTGCCACCGCTTCCCCATTAATGGCAGCAACCCTTGACATTCCTCAACCGAGCCGTAATTTTTTTGTTTTAGATCAGGCCAATATTCTAGATCAATCGACAGAGCAAATAATTATTCAAACGTCTGCCGCTTTACAACAAAAAACGAAAGCTCAATTAGTGGTCGTGACGGTTAATAGCTTGAACGGAGCAGCACCTGAGGAATATGCTTTATCTATTTTACGGGGATGGGGGATCGGAGATAAAACACTCAATAATGGACTGCTTATGCTTGTGTCACCAACGGAGCGGGTCTCTCGGATTGAGGTTGGTTATGGGCTGGAAGGAGCTTTACCTGATGCTAAGACGGGTCAGATTCAGGATGAGTATATGATTCCGTATTTTCAAGCGAATGATTATAACAAGGGAATTCTTAATGGCTACAGTGCCTTAGCTCAGGAAACGGCGAAGGAGTATCAAGTTGCCATAGAAATAAATTCACCCCAAGCGTTGCCTGTTTCGTCAACAGCTTCATCTTCGGCAAATAAGCCTCTGCCGATCTGGGCTAAAGCCATTTTATTTGTCGGTATCCTCCTAGTGATCTATCTTGATCAGCGTTTATTTAACGGTTTCTTTCTCGGCTTAATTTTAGGCTTGTTACTCCGAGGCAGAGGCGGCGGGGGTGGCGGAGGTTTCGGTGGCGGCGGTGGTTCCGGCGGAGGAGGCGGCAGCAGCCGACGTTGGTAGTGAAAAGTGGGAGATTTCAAAAATGTTTAAATAAAATAAGGGGTTTCTTCATACCTAAAAAAGCTCTTGCAGGAATAAAAATCTGCAGGGGCATTTTTTATAGGGTGTCTACAATTTGAGACGGATTTCCATTCGTAGACATATTTGAAAACTAGGGCTAATCCCTGTATTGGGTTGTATTGTGAGAAAAAAGAAGAGAATGTGTATATCTTCGTAGACATATTGGGAGTAAATAATTCTGAATAATTAATACAGTATATAAATTTTGAATAGTACGAAATAGCCCCATTATGGGCGGTTCAGAGCTAGGGTCCGAGAATCCTTAAAATAGTAAGAATATTGGCATCATTCTTGCATTTTATATTATTTATTGAGGTTTAATGTGAGGTGATTAAGCCCAGAACTAAGACTTTCGCTCAATAAAAGTTTCAAAACTTTAAGGAATAAGGAGGATTTCGTGATGTCTAAAGTTACCCAAAAGCTTGAACTCACAAGAAAAGGCTATTATAAGGATGCGAAAATCAGTGCTTTCGGTGAAAGAAAGCCTGATTACTCAACTATGGGAAGGAAAATAGACAATACCTTTGCCAAACAACGAGAGGTAGTTTGTGTTGAAGCCTGCAGAACCCCCTATGGTAAGTCTCTTGGTGCATTAGTAGAGTATGATGCTGCCCAGTTAGGGGCATTAGCGATTAAAGAAGTTATTCGCAGAACGGAAGGAAAGGTCGCTCCTGGCGATGTTGACTATGTCATCATGGGGCATGTGGTACAAGCTGGCTGTGGTCAAGTTCCGAGTCGTCAAGCTACTCTCCTGGCGGGATTGCCCGAACATGTGCCTTCCATTACGGTTAATAAGGTTTGCTCCTCCGGGGTTAAAACCATTGATCTAGGTGCTCAGATGATAGCCCTAGGAAGAGCTGACATTGTGATTGCTGGTGGTCAAGAGAGTATGAGCAACATCCCCTTTGCCCTGCCGGATATGAGACGTGGGAAGAAAATGGGTTTTATAAACGCTAATTGTGAAGATCTGATGGTAAAGGATGGACTCTGGGACGCAGTCTATGATCGGCATATGGCGATTCATGGGTCTGAAGTGGCTGATGAATTTGGTTACAGCCGTGAAGAACAAGATGAATGGGCTCTACATTCTCAGCTGGCTGCGGCAGAGGCTATGGCAGCTGGAAAATTAGACGACGAAATTTTTCCGATTGTTATTAAAAAGGGCAAAGAAGTTATGGAAAAGGATGAAGGGCCTCGAGCTAATACAACCATGGAAGGCTTGGCGAAGCTGGGTCCGGTGTTCAATCATGTCAGTGCTGTTACCGGAAAACCTGGCAGTGTAACCGCTGGTAATGCACCTGGTACCAATGATGGCGGCGATGTTTGCTTACTTATGAGCCGGGCTAAGGCAGATGAACTAGGAATAAAACCTCTGTTTACTATTGTGGATTATGCGGAAGTATCGCAACCCACGAAGGATATTGCGACGGTTCCCGGCCTTTCGATTAAGAAGGTGCTCGAACAAAACAATTTAACACTGGATGATATTAAATTGATTGAGATTAATGAGGCCTTTGCAGCGGTAGCTCTGGTAAGTGCTCGCAGCATTCTAGGTATGTCTAAGGAGCAGATGTTTGAAAAAGTTAATGTCAACGGCGGGGCGGTTGCCTACGGTCATCCTATCGGCGCTACCGGAGCGAGAATAGTTATGACCCTGGCATATGAGTTGAAACGTCGTGGCGGTGGTTATGGAGTCTGTGGAATCTGTGCCGGTCATGCCCAGGGCGATGCAATGCTGATTCGTGTGGATGCTGATTAATTAAAGACCAAATGCAACTGACAAATCGTACGTATTTAATAAAACGATAGGAGTGGGGTTAATATGGATTTTCAACTAAGTAACGAAACACTAATGGTTAGGGACATGGTTAGAAAATTTGCTAAATCTCAAGTAGCACCTCTGGCAGAGGTCCTGGACAAAAGTCATGAATTTCCTAAGGATACTTGGAATAAGATGAGAGAACTAGGCCTAACCGGATTTCCTGTTCCTGAAGAATGGGGCGGTGGAGGCGGTACATATCTCGATTTTGCAATTATCGTTGAGGAGTTAGCTAAGGCCTGCGCCTCAACAGCTGTTGTAACCAGCGTACACACTGGTTTGGGTTGTATGAGTATTTATCTCTATGGAAGTCAGTATCTGAAAGATAAATATCTTAAGAGACTGTCTACTGGTGAGATTATTGGTGCCTATGCTTTGACTGAGCCTAACGCTGGATCTGATGCTGCTGCCCTAAAATGCAAAGCGGAAGATATGGGCGATCATTTCCTGGTTAACGGCAGTAAAATATTTATTACCAATGGTGGACATGCCACAACCTATTGCACTTTTGTGAAAACGGATTTAACTGCTCCCAAAGGGAAAGGGATTACTTGCTTGATTATCGAGAAAGACACCCCTGGGTTTACGATCAGCAAACCTGTTGAAAAAATGGGGATGCACGCTGATCCAACCTGTGAACTATATTTTGAAAATGTCAAAGTTCCCAAAGAAAACGTCTTAGGAGAAATCAACAATGGCTTTGCTGTTGCGATGGGACTGCTGGCTGGAGGTCGTATCACGATCGGTGCCCAAGGCTTGGGAATTGCTGAAGGGGCCCTAGAATATACCATTAATTACATTAAGGAAAGAAAACAATTTGATAAACCTCTGGCTGCCAATCAGGGCGTTCAGTTTATGATTGCAGAGATGGCTACCAAGATAGAAGCTGCTCAGATGCTGATTTACAGAGCTGCCTGGCTTAAGGATAACAAATTGCCTCATAACAAAGAAGCCTCAATGGCCAAGTACTTCGCTACGGATGTTGCTATGGAAGTCACGACCAACTGCGTACAATTGATGGGCGGATATGGTTACTGCTCAGAATATCCCGTTGAACGTATGATGAGGGATGCTAAAATTACTCAAATTTATGAAGGGTCTAATCAGATTCAGCGTATGATCATCGGACGTGAAGTTATCGGTCGGTTTTAATTAAGAAGAGTTGATGTAAAAAGGTTTAATCAAAGCTGAGCAGCGAACTTCAGTGGGGGAGTCTGTTTTCTTTGCAGCCAAATATTCCTATGGGGGAAGGCGGCTTAGGATAACCCCTTACTGGACATTCGTCTCTGAAGTAGGGTACGCAGGGCACCCACTTTTGAAGTGGGTGCCTTAACGACGGATAAATAGGGGAGGTTTTGCATAATGGCCAGACCTAAGATAGTTAGTCTCAGTGAAGCGATAGGACAGATCAAGAACGGAGATATGTTAGCATTCGGAGGATTTGCCGTTTGGCGGCGTCCTATGGCTGCTATTTATGAACTTATTCGGCATGGCATAGTCTGAGTGGATGTACGAAAAGCCGTAATTACAAGCCGTTACCAGGGACGATTCTTAGTGCTTTTATGAGAACTAAGAATCGTCCCTGCGCGTGCGTCCCGGCATAGGGAAGTTTTGTAAGTTCTAGGGGAATAGGAGATTTTATAATAGGTATGAATAGGTTAAAAGAACCTTTCTTCTAGTCCATTCGTCCTGATCTGAGGAAATATGCTTGTTGGAGCATTTGGGGCAGTGTATAATGCGACAATAAGATAGAGTTTTCTAAGGGATTTTTTAAGGAGTGAATAGGATGGATATGCTAAAAAAGAGACTTGCCATAGCTTTAACCTTAGCTCTCTGTGTCATGCCAATAAGTGCCCCTCTCGCTTTTGCCGAGACGATTCCATCTGTAGAAGTGGAGGAAACCACGCCTACCCCCAATGAGGAGACTACGACAGAACCTAGTACAGACGCTGAAATTATCACTGATATTGAAGAGACAAATGTTGAAGAAGAGACTGAGACTAATGAACCTGAAGATATAGCTGAAAACGAAACTGGTGAAGCTCCTGAGGGCACAGAAAGCGTTGATGAGGATCTGCCTCCGGTGCTTAATGAAAACGGAGAAGTCATTTCACCCGGTACACTTCCGGATTCCCCTTTTTATTGGCTGACAACCTTGATTGAGAAACTTCAAGTAGTTTTAACGTTTGACCCCGTGAAGAAAACAGAGCTTCTGGAGGAACAAGCCCTTGAGAGAATTGCAGAAGCTGGGGCATTGATTGAGAAGGGAGATACTGAAGAAGCTGAAGGCGCCCTTAAAGCCTACACCGCGAAAGTCGCTGAGGCTGAGGCTTTTGTAGATCAACTAACTCAAACAGATTCCGAAATCAAACAAAAACTTGAGACTGCGCTCAGTACAACTCAGGCTAATAATGTTCAAACCTTAGGAGGCCTCTTAGATAAGCTTCCGCCCCAAGCTGCCCAAAGAGTCGCGGTAAACATTGTACGCTCCATGGAAAAAAGCATTGCCAAGATGGATAAAAAGGAGCAACAAAGGGTTGCTAAAGAACTGAAAAGAGCAACCGAAGACTTAGAAGAGAGTGAATTAACTGAGGAAGAGGTAGTCGCTTTAGAAAACCTCGACCAAGTTCTTGAGGATGGTCAGTTAGAGGAAGAAGCTATAGCAGCTACCCCGAGCGCAGCTTTCAATACCATGGCGCTAACGACAGATTCCAATCGTCAGTCCTTAGTTTTAGACGCAAAAGGTAAAGTGACAAAGGCAAAATCAGAAGCAAACTCAGAATTTGAACCAACCAAGCAGCAAGCACAAAAGCTAAAAGCTAAAGTTGAGGATAAAAACCAGTCTAAAGATGTTTCTAATCAAAAACCTGAAGTTAAATCTATAGATCCAGCTAAAGATAAAACTAAAGCTGAAGCAGAAGCAGAAGCAGAAGCAAAATCAAAAGCAAAAGATGAAGCACAAGCAGAAGTAGAAGTACTGAAAGAAAAACTACAACAAGAGCAAAAACTACAAGAAGGTAATCTTCAAAAAGAATCAGAGAAGAGTGCCTTGAAAGAAAAAGATCAAAGTTCCAGTAACTCTGCCCAGAAGCAAACTGGAGAGAAAACTCAGCAAAAGGCTTCTAAAGATCGAGAAAAGGGAGATAAATCAGGAGGCAATGAAAGATAAAAAACATAGCCAAAAGTTAAATCAAACTAAGCTAAGCTAGTCAGGTCAAGTCAAGACTAAGCAAGCTAAGCATACTTTAGCATAAGTTAGCCGATAATTTCTCGCGTGGAATTATCGGCTTTTATTTGCTTTCAAGAACCATCCAGTTTTCATTAGGTGGAAGTATTATAAATTATAACTTTTGATAAGATACCTTAGATGTTTGTAACATAGGGTATTATTTTGTCGTTCCCTATCATAATCTGTTGGATAATAATGGATAATTATTTAAAGTACCCCCTCAAAATACCTAGCGAGGAACTAAATAATTAGTGAGAGGCAATATCGTCCATCTAAGACGGCCTCGTATGAATTTAAGGGGAGGTATATCAATTGAAAAAGGTTATGAAAAAATTGGTCCCTATTTTATTAGTTTCGCTCTTAGCACTTCCATCTGCTGCCTTAGCAAAAGGGGTGGAAGACTCCGCTAAGATGAAGAGCTTTGGGAAGGGAAAAACTGATCAGAATAAACATATGAATGCTATGTGGAGCAGGTTTGATATTGATCTAGAGAAAAATAACGGAAAAGTACTAATTATCGATAATAATCCCGTCTTCGATTTTGAGGTAGTCGGGGGGGAAAACGGAAATTTAGCGAATGGGGATTCCATACTAATCAACGTTATTAATCGTGGCGGAAATGTTGTAAAACAACTGAATTATTCCATAGATGGTCTTGAAGTAGTTGATGATGTTGAAGAAACTGAGAATGTCCATCTTTATACTACGAATCAGGATCTAGATACAACCTATGGAGCGGTTAGATTTTTAAATTTCAATAACCTAGCCACAAGCGCTGAGGTGTATTTGACGGATGCTCAAGAAAATCTTGGTACATCGGATCGTACTTCGATTAACTTCTATCGTGGAACCACAATTGATGGGGAAAAACCGTATGGGGATTGGGAAGAACGGAATAAGGTGCGTTTTGGGTATGATGCAGAGGATGGGAAGGTTTGGGTCGAACTTAATGCTGAATATGAATATCGGGCAGAGTATGATACGGTAAAGGATGCAGATTTCGATGCAATTCAATTTATGCTCTTAAATCGAGAATCTGATTCGGCTGTAAAACTTAAGAATATCAAGCTGAATGGAAAAGCGATCAGTGATAGTGATACGGTTTTAGTCGGAGACTCAGACTGGCCGAAGTGGAATCTTGAGGGAAAAATTCAAAACTCTCATGGAAATTTCACAGTTGAAGCAGATCTTCTCATTACAGGGGATCAACCTAAAGGTGAGATTAACAAGTTAGAGATAGTGTTCGGGAAAAAGTAGCGCTACAAATAGTTTTCAAGGGTAAGAGAAGGGCATTAAGGGACGGCTCTTGGTTCCATTTATGGAACCAAGAACCGTCCCTATTTCTACTTTGTTACTATAAAAGATTATGGTATCAGGTGGCGAAACCAAAACTTGAGTGTCTTAATCAGCATACTCTTCTTTCAAAGCAAAAATTTCCTCTAAGCAATCCATAAATGCATCAATAAGTTGGGGATCGAATTGTACTCCGCGTTCTTCTTTGAAAAGGTTGATAACTCGGTCAATTTCCCAGGCTTTCTTATAGCAGCGATCACTGGCTAGAGCATCGAACACGTCAGCAACAGCAGTGATGCGACCGTAAATGTGAATTTCTTCTCCTTTGAGGCCTTGAGGATAGCCGGTGCCGTTCCATTTTTCATGGTGCTGATGTGAGATTATCGCTGCAGATTTAAGTAGTTGCCGATTAGATTTTTTCAAAAGTTCATAGCCAATCTTTGTATGGGCTTGCATCAGGGCAAATTCTTCATCCGTTAACTTTCCGGGTTTCTTTAGGATAGAATCCGGAATAGCAACTTTTCCAATATCGTGCATGGGAGAGGCGGTTTTGATAAGCTCAGCTTCGACAGGGCTCAGACCAAGACGAAGAGCTAGAACTTTGGAGTATTCTGCGACTCTCTTCACATGATTTCCGGTTTCTTTGGAACGGCTTTCTCCGATTTCACCCATCAAATAAATAATCTCTTTTTGAGTTTGTTCAATTTCCTTATTAAGTATGGCGGCTTCTAAGGCTTTGCCGCTGTAGGAGGCAGCTAGAGTTAGTAAATCTATATCCTGACTAGAAAAGACTCCTGCTGAGGTCATCTTATTGATGGCTTGATAGACTCCCATGTTTTCGCCTTGCTGATTTTGAATTGGAATGACGAGAACAGATTTTGTGCGGTAGCCAGTCTGAAGATCGACTTCCGGGTTAAAACGGGCATCTTTGTAGGCATCCTCGATGAAGATGCTTTGGTTGTTTTTCAAAGCAAAACCCGCCAATCCCGCCTCTGCGGGCATGGTCAAGGCCTTTACGCCATGGGCGACTTTTGTCCAGAGCAGATTATTCTCCTTGTCATGAAGCCATAAGGTGCAGCGATCTGCTAGGATCAGCTCGCGACCCATATCCGCCATATAGAGTAAGATATGGTCTAAATTTTTTTCCGGGGCGATTAAGGATATGTAATGAAAGATGATATGCAGCATTTGTTCTGGGGTCAGGTCGTCTTTGAGCTTAACCTCAAGGTCTTGGAGTTCGTGCATTTTAGGTTACTCCTTTCGACAGCTTGGTTAAAGGATACTTTGCAGAATCCCTTGAAAAAGTTATGGGAAGGATCGGTTTTATTGTACTTGTAATATGAAGGCTAGGAGGGTGAGGTGAAAGACTTGATCTACCATGATGCCAAGCCATTGGTTTTTCGAAAGATCCGTACGCATAACGTGACGGACCCACCAGGCCACAAAGATTCGGCGATCAAGAAGGATATGCCCCAGAAAAATGATAAGGAGCTGCCACCAGACTAAACCGCCAAAACCAAGGAAGGCTATTACTCCCAGCGTCGAAGTGTATACGGTTGAATGGGCTATTAGCGGGAACCATTTGGTCGCTTTGTTCATGGCCATCCAACTAGTTTGGAGAGGGAAATCTCCAAGGAGATGGGCTAATAATAGGAGATCAAAGGAACTCATTTCTAAACCTCATTTCTGATGAGTTCTTCATTTTTTTATCGTCATAATATCATTTTCGAGGGTCCGTGTACATAATCAAAATAGTTGGAATTTGTCAAAGCATTTGTGAAAATATTATCCTATAAAAGGAAAGTATTTGCAGGATTATCAAAACAAATGAAGAATATTCACATTTTAGAGTTCCATATTTTGATAATTCACCAGGCAGGAGGAATACTCGTGAAGAAACGCTCATCGTTTCGAATTTATGCTTTATTAATGTGTATCGTGACGTTCCTAGTCTTTCAGCCTTGCATTGTTTCAGCAAACCAGGAATTAAACAAGATAGAACGGTTGTATGGCAATAGCCGCTATGACACTATGTTTCAAATCGCTTTGAAGTTCCCAGCGGTGGTGGATAATGTTGTGCTTACCACGGGAAGTAATTTTCCGGACGCACTGGCAGGTGTGCCATTAGCTCATCAAAAGCAAGGCCCGCTTCTTTTATTAGGAAGTACACCAGAACTAAGTCAGGAGGCCTTTAAATATATAAAAGAACACCTTAATAAATCCGGAAATATCTACATTCTAGGTGGCCCAGTGGCTGTGCCGGAGCGTTTTGTTGAGGCTTTAGTAAATCTAGGGTTTAAGCACGAAAATATACATCGGATTGCGGGGCATGACCGATATGAGACTGCCTTGGCTATTGCTAAAGAACTTGATCATTCGGGATCAGAGTTTTATCTAGTTCAAGGGGATAATTTCCCGGATGCCTTGTCTGCTTCCGTTCTGGCTGCGACAACAGGTTATGTAAATGCAGAGAAGTCAAACTATTTAAAATTGAAAGGGCAAACGGTTCCAGCCTCTTTAGGGGGAGTTCCATTAATTTTGCTCCCTTCGAAGGGTCCGATTCCGGACGCAATTATTCAATATTTGAATTCAATCCCGAATACCTCGAATGACTTAAAGCAAACCTTTCATGTGGTTGGTGGCACGGCTGTGATCCCTGAAGCAAGTGTGAATCAACTAAAATCCCAGATTACTCGGATTGCTCCAGATGGTGTGAGCCGGATTAGCGGGAACAACCGCTATGGTACGATGGAAAAGATCAATAGTTCGGTGAGTCATTTTGATGCTTCTTGGCAGGACGACGAAAGCGGTCTTCCAATTCCACATATTTACCTGGCGTCCGGTGAAAATTTTCCCGATGCTCTAACGGGTGCGGTGTTGGCGGCCAAAAACCAGGCTCCCCTGGTCTTAGTCAATAACTCCTTACCTCAGGAAACCTGCGAATTACTTAAGGGCTACTGGCAGCGCAACCAAAAAGGGCTTGCTCAGAATTCTCAGGTTACGGCTTTAGGAGGGTCAGGGATTATCGCGGATAAAACCCTTATAGCAGTTAGTTATATGTTGAACTATGGACAATCCATTGTAGGTAAGCCTCAGGTGCGGACCTTTGCTGGCTCGGGAAGTTTAGGCTACCTGGACGCTGAAAATTTGGCAGCCCAATTTGCGATGCCCTGGGGAATTGCGCAAGGAAATGATGGAACGGTATATGTGTCAGATACTCAAAACCACCGAATTCGTGGGATCGCTGAAGGTAAAGTTACGACGGTGGCCGGTATGGCCACGGTGAAGGATGATTATGGCCTTTCTGTTGGAGGTTTTCAAGATGGTCTAGGGACTGAGGCCAGGTTTAATCAACCTAAGGGTCTGGCAGTTGACCCGGATGGAAGGATTTATGTTGCGGATTCTGCTAATGGTGCAATTCGTGTCATTGATAAGTCGGGGCTTGTGAAAACGTTAGTTAACGGCTTAAGCTCTCCGTCTGATCTTGTCCTAGGGAGAGAGGGAGAACTCTATGTTACGGAAACCCTGAATCATCGTATCCTGCGTGTGGAAAAAAACGGAGAGTGGTCCGTTTTAGCTGGTGGCGGGTATGAGACAAGAAGTAACTGGCTTTTCGGTGGATATGTGGATGGACAGGGAGAACAGGCTCAATTTAATGAACCTTCTGGCATCGCTTTAGGACCAGAAGGATCCTTATATGTGGCGGATACTGGAAACCAAAGGATCAGGGTGGTATCCCCTGAGGGAGAGGTGACAACCTTAGCTGGGTCCGGTACTGTTCCAATTGTCGATACCACCTATTTTAAAGGAGGGTTCCAAGATGGTTCCCTACTTGAAGCCAAATTTAACTTTCCCAGCGGCATAGCCGTGTCGACAGAAGGCACAGTTTATGTGACAGATACCTATAACCATCGTTTGAGAGAGATCAGCAAGGCTGGTAGGGTCAAAACCTTAGCAGGAAATGGTTTATCCGGTAAGCAAAACGGATTCCCTGAACAAGTTCAGTTTGATAGCCCGGCAGCAGTTAAGATCACTAAGGAAGGTAATCTTTTAATGGTTGATCAATATAATAACTCCATTCGTTTGCTCGAATGGCAGCCGTAAAGGGGTGGAGTGAGTTATGAAGAAGATTTATGCCGTGATCATTATCCTGCTGGTGATGGGTGTTTCCTACTTTAATGAAGTCTTATATAATGCGGAACGCAGCGTGACGGATCGGGTGACCATTGAGCCGAGGAAGGTAGATTCCAGGATTAAACTTTTGGCCATTGACGAAAAAAGTCTGGATACGGTGGGAAGATGGCCTTGGCCACGCAACATTATTGCTGAACTATCAGACCAGCTTTTGTCTAAAGGGGCTCTGGCTGTGTGGCCGGACATTTATTACAGTAATAAGAGTCAGAATCCTGCGGAAGATCAGGCCTGGGAGCAGGTGGTTGCCAAACACCAGAATTTATTTCTTCCGGTCTACTTTGATTTTCAGACTCGAAAAGTAAATCGCCAGGTCGTAGTGGAAGGTTTGCAAAAACCAGTGATCCCGATTGATCTTAAGCAAACAGGGCATATCAACGTTATTGAGGATGATGATCGGGTCGTACGCAATGTAATGTTGGGGATCTCCCATGAAGAAACTCGTGTTCCGGCTATTAGTGTTAAACTGGCGAATTTACTTTTGCCGACCGATCAACAGTTAGTGTGGACTGAGGATAACCACTGGTTAAAGGGGAAAACTCCTCTGCCGGTTGGGCCTCAGAACGAACTATATTTTTCCTATGCAACAAAACCTCTCGATCAAAGCATTGAAACGATTTCCATCTCCAGAGTACTAAGTGGAGAGGTTGACCCTGCCTATTTTGCCGGTTCGGTGGTGTTGATAGGACCTTATGCGATGGGTTTGGATGATGCTTATTATACTCCTACGAGCAAAAAACTGGAGATGTACGGCGTAGCGATTCATGCTAATGTCATTCAGAGCTTATTAGATGAGAAGATTTACACGAGGGCTTCTCATCCAGTGGGCCTAATGGTGATGGTTTTACTTGGCCTATTAGCCTATTTCAGTATGGAACGTGTGAGGGCTAAGTGGTCGATTCTCATAATGGTGGGGTTATTGACGATCTACTCCTTTGCAGAAGTTATTGTCTTCCAAACGCTACATATTTTACTGCCTTATCTATACCCTGTCTTGACGATTATCTCAGTGTACATCTTTTCCGTGGTCTCTCAGTACCTTCAAGAACGGAGGGAGCGGGGACGAGTTACTGGAATTTTTGGTCGTTACGTCTCGAAAGCGGTGGTTCAAGAAATCTTGTCCACTAAAGAAGAGATTAAGGTCGGTGGAGTCCGCAAAGACATAACCTTGGTATTTGTCGATATCCGTGGATTCACTCCACTATCAGAGAAAATGGAACCCGAGGATGTTATTAAGATTCTCAATGAGTACTTAGACCTTTGTTCCCGGGCCGTGTTTGCACAGGAAGGGACCATCGATAAGTTTATTGGAGATGGTGTGATGTCAATCTTTGGAGCACCCATCGAACAGGAAAATCATCCGGAACGAGCGATTAGGGCTGCCTTGCAGATGCAGAGCGGGGCGGGAAGGCTTGCGGAACGTCTCCTAGAACAGTATGGTCGATCCGTAAGTTTTGGGATCGGAATTAATTCTGGTCCGGCAGTTGTGGGAAATATCGGGTCACAAGAGCGCTTAGACTATACCGCGATTGGGGATACGGTAAATTTAGCAGCTAGGCTGGAGTCCAATGCTAAACCAGGGCAGATTTTAATCAGTAAGGAGACCTATGAGCGGGTCAAAGAGAGGTTCAGGGTGACAGCGTTAGATCCTATTAAGGTTAAAGGAAAAGAAAACCTGGTGGAGATTTTCCAGGTGGAGGGAGAGTTCTAATGAGGTGTGATAAGCTTAAACCCAGGCTCATGACTACGATTGCCCTAGCCTTCATCCTATTCTTTAGCCAGATAATCACTTTTCCTCAGGAAGCTATGGCTGCTCAACCGTCAGTCGTTTTAAGTGGGGTAAAAGGAGAAGTCCTCGTTAAGAAAGGGGGCGGACTGCGTGAATTGTCCGCTGTAAATGGCATGGAACTCGTTCAGGGTGACTGGTTGCGAACAGGTAAAAACGGGACTGCTAAGCTTTCCTATGGCGATGGGACAGAAGCAACCATTGGTTCTAATTCCTCTCTAACTATTCAAAGGTTGACCCGGAGTGATTTTGCTGAGGTCTCTTCACAAGCGAAGGCGCGGGTCACGTTTTCCCAGAGCGGTCAACAGTCTTCCCTTCAATTATGGTCGGGGAGTGTGTGGAATAAAGTTAAAAGTCTTTTAAATATGGATGATTCCTACGAAGTAGAGACTCCTACGGCTGTGATGGGTGTACGTGGAACGTTGTATCTGGTCAGTGTGAATCCGGAAAATGGTGCGACACAAGGGGATGTTGTTGAAGGTGTTGTGGGTGTGACTCAAAATAATGAAGCGACTCAGTCAGCACCGATCCAACTAGTCACAATGGGTCAGACCTTAAGATTAGTTTCTTTGGATGAACCTATGCCTGAACACCAAGTCATTGATCCTCAGGAGTTGATTCGGTCGGCTCAAGCAGAGATCTTGGTGCAGTTAGTGAATGATATTATGGAAAGGGCGAAGGACTTAACGGTTTTAACGCAAGAACAACAGTCTGCTTATAAACAGACGGGAGTTGTTGATCACCTTAAAGCGGCCATCGGAACCTCCTTTAAAGTCGACGAGTTAGCTAAATTCAGTAAGGAGTTTGTGACTAGTCTGAAGACATCCGATAAGTTGGAAGAAGTTAAACAGGTGCTTAAGGATAACGATCAGTCGTTTGAACTTTTGCAATCAACGATTAACACTCTGAAAAATGAAACTGAGGAAATTAGATCAGAAATTGTGGAAACGGCTAAAGAAAGTGGAGTTAGTGAGGAAGAGATTGAGAGTCTTGAAAAAGAGGCAGTAGGAATACCGCCGACCCCGGATTCGATAACTCAGTCCCCGATAACGACAACGCCTACTCCCCCAACACCTCCGACTACAGGGTCGAATAATGGCAGCAGCAGTAGTGGTTCGACCACGGTGATATCTAATGAATATACGGTGAGCCTTGGAACAATTAGTAATGTGCCTTACAGGACTGACAGTACTACTTTTCTGTCCAATATTCTAAAAGGCGAGAGCCACCAGACTTGGGATGTTTCAGGAGTGCATAATCCAGTCCGAAACGGTGATCGGCTTGTGGTGATTGCCCAAAATGGGACGCAAATGGTTTATACAATTTCTATTATTCCTTCGGAATTGGGGATGCCTGTTCCCGTTAGTCAAGGTACTCCAATTACATTTACAAATGGAGTAAGCCTTGATTTGGGTAGTTTAAGTATACTGCCTAACGTGACTGTGACAGCAGAGGAAGTAGATTCTGCAAGTTTACCTGAAGGCACGATAATTGGAGGCAAGGTCATTAACTTCACATTCAGTGGAATGACGGTTAATAACTCTGTGACTTTGACATTACCAATTGATCCAGATGCTGATCCTGAAAAAGTTGGCATTTACTACCTCAATGGTTCAGTGTGGGAGTATCAGGATTCAATCGTTCAAGATGGAAAAGTGGTTGCTACGGTTAATCATTTTTCTACCTATGGGGTTTTAGAAGATACAGTACCACCGACGTTAACTTCCGTGACAGAGGGAGCGGTGACAATTGGTGATATGGTTGAGGCTGCTAGTACTGAAGAAGGGTTTATTTATCTAGTTCCGTCTGCTACATCTCAAGCCTTAGATGATTTGAATTTGGCGGTAACTGAAACTAAAGGAACCAAGGCAGCGGTAAACGCAAATACTCCAGTCAGCCTTATTACAACAGGCTTGGCTTCTGGAACCTATAAAATTTATGCAATCGATAGAGCCGGAAATATTTCAAGCGGATGGGCTGTTACTTTGAATGCTTCAGACGTCGGAACCGGCATCATAACTGGAGTAGCAAAATTTCCTGATTCAGTAGTACTTGTTGACTATTCCGGTATAAAGATTACAGCGAAGGGCTTCACAACGGAAGGGATAGCTATTGAGTTTGTCACTACTACAAGCAGCGATGGTACCTTTTCATTAACGCAACTTCCAAAAGGGAATTATATATTAGAGGCAAGCAAAACTGGTTATTACAGTACAAGTAAAGTAGCAGAGGCGATCAATGATCAAACTACAGTATTAGAAGAGGTTATGATTCTCTATCCGGAGGTAGTCTCAGGTACTGTGAAGGGATATGCTAAGTTTATTGATCAGCAAGATTACCAAGGAATAGTAGTAAAAATCCAGACTTTGGAAGGAAGACTCTTACCAGATCTGATTGCAATGACTGATTCCCAAGGGTACTTTGAATTTACTGACGTTCCTGTTGATAATATCACTGATAAAAGCACCTACATTTTCACTGCGTATGCATTAGATGGGGCAATGGGCTATGCTACTGATAGTGTTGAAGTGACAGTAAATGCTAATCAGATAACAACCATTTCAGAGACGCTTTGGCTGAGACCAGCGGCTGAAGAGGTTATAATCTTTGCTGATGATCCATCACCATGGGGTAGTGAAGCTCTACAGGACATGTTAGAAGAGCTTGGGGTTTCCTATAATATTTATTCTTCAGAGTCCATGAGTGAAATACCTTTACCCATTAATAAAACCGTATGGATTATCAATGATCAGCCTCAAGATTTTTATAATGCCTACAAAGCTAACCAAAGTCGTTTCGATGATTTTGTAAAACAAGGGGGGACACTCCTTTTCGAAGCCTGTGACCAAGGAGGCGGAGGTGGCTCAATAGTTGGGGCAGGAGCAACGCTGCCTGGAGGGGTTGTTAATGAAATCTACTACGATGAATATAATACAAATGTTAACACCAGCCACCCAATGATGGCGGGGGTTCCAGCGAACTTGCAAGGAAATTACGCTTCCCATAACTATTTTATCAACCTTCCAGATATATCAACAGTACTTTGCGCGGATAGTTTGGGTAATCCAACTCTTGTGGAGTATAAGTACGAGCAAGGTAGAGTAGTAGCGACAGGGCAACCTTTGGAATTCTACTGGGGAAGTAATAATAACCTTCTCCAAATCTACCCCAATATGATCTATTATACATTTCATAAACCTGTTAGTTCAGGGTTAACAGATCCGTTCTTTGTAATAAGTAATGATAACGGCACGGTCACTGTTGAACCTATAAAATCCCAGAACACGTTAACCTACACAGCTGTAGTAGAAAATGACGTAGACTGGCTTACCCTAACACCCACCGCTGCAGAAGGTAAGATTACCGTTAATGGTTTAGGGGTTAATAGCGGAACTGCATCCGATCCTATTTACTTGAACGTTGGAGGCAATACAATATATGTAGTGGTATCGGAAGTCGCTAAGATGCCTAAGGCTTATACCATTACTGTGACAAGAGAAGGTTCTGACCTAGAGGCGCCTAGGGATATAAATACGTTTACAGGCAACGGTTTTGTCGTTCTAGATTGGAATCCTGTAATTGATGCTACAAACTACAAAGTGTTCCAATCAACGGACCTTGATGGAGAATATACAGAAGTATATCCTGGAATCTCAAAGACGGATACTCACTGGGTGGTAACAGGTTTAACCAATGACACGACTTATTACTTTATGGTGAAAGCAAGTAACGTAATGGGTGACAGCATGTACTCCGATATCGTTTCTGCCAAGCCCCAGATGGTGGTGCCCGGTACAGTCGTGGGCTTACAGGCAGCAGCGGAAGATGGGCAGGTAAATCTTAGTTGGCAAGGTGAGTTGGGTGCTGAATTCTATAGAGTATATCAATCTATCACAAGCGGTGGACCATATACGGAAGTTGATCCGAGTATTAAAAAGATAGATACTAGCTTCGCTGTGGGGGATTTAAGTAACGGAACAACTTATTACTTTGTTGTGAAGGCGAGCAATGAAGCGGGTGACGGAGAAAACTCCAGTGAGGTATCGGCTCAGCCTATAGCTATACCAGACAACACAGTAGCAAATTTTGCTTGTATAATGAAATCGGATACTACGGCAACCTTCACTTGGTCGCCTGTAGTGGGAGCAACAGGGATAAAGATTGAAAAGGCACTTACCGGAACTAGTGAATGGAATAATGCTACAGGTGAAACAATCGAAGTGGGTGCAACAACAGCGCTAGTAATAGGATTGACCGCATCCACCGGATACGACTTTAGACTAGTAGTAACTGGTGGATTAAATGCTGGAATTTCAAATATATTAGTCAATGTTAAGACAGAGACGCCAGGAGTGTGATAAAAATAAGGAATGAGACAAAGATAAGCTCCCTCGATTCAGGGAGCTTATCTTTTTGTGCGTTTCAGAAAGCATAACTACCGTTATATACTATCCCTTTTAATTGGACATGGCTCTGTCTAAAAGTATAAGAATGTCTTGGGAACTTACCAACCCCTTGATGTGGAGACATATGTTGCAAAGGTCAGGATCAGCTAATAGCCGTTGCCAGGTTTCTTTTAAATAAATAGAGCGATCGGTAACGGAATCTTCAGGAGGGTTAAACAAACCTTTGCGTTCTGCAAGGGGGGCAATTTGACGGATATATCGTTCAGCTTCATTGATTTGGGTTAGGGATCCTTTGATCAGACTGGTTATTAGTTCGTTAGCTTTTTTTAAGGTTTCCACGGCGACTGCATCCATCACTTTTCGATGGGTTTTATGGCTCGAAAATTCTATCCCTTGTGGAAGTAATCCTCTTTCAACGGAAATCAAGGAACCTTTAAGAATTGCAATATCTGAACAGGCCTGCATGCGATTATTTTCAAGCACTTTTTCTAATTGTTCCAACCAATCTTTAACTGTCTGAACAAAAGTAGATTCTTTTTTTTCGAAGAGACGAATTAATCTCGGGATTTGAGTTAATACACTCTCTAATTCTTCAATATTTAATAATCTTAACATCATCCAACACCTATTCAGGAATCAATCGGCGCACGGCAACGTCGCCTTCATCCACTGTAGTCCATTCAAGGGAATCTTCGGTCACTGTAAAGCGGACGTAGGCTAAAATATCCTTAGAACCCGCATTTTTTATATCAGACGTATTGGCTGTAATATCCAGCCTCGGTTGATCGCGTAAGTATTTGCTAAATTCGGAATAGAGCTGTTGTCTTAGTTCATGAGCGAATTCATCAAGTTTATTATTGTTTTTATCATCTTCAAGGGGGGTGGACTCTTTCAGCTCTCTGATAACTGATGCCACAAGCTTATCCGCGATATGGGTTATTCTTATAGGAGTATAGTCTAATTGTTTAAATTCTTCAAAAATCTTATCTGTTTGTATATTAATGTTATTCATTTTTGTCGTCCTCGGATAAAGAGTACTGATTATATTAAGTTGTCTGGGAAGCAGCTTGCGAAACTTTGCTTGCATATAGGATAGAATTTGATCATTGCTAGAACGACCGGTAGGTTCTTGAATATTGTTGATGACTAAGGGAACGTCGATGGATAAAGTAGGTATTTTAAAGCGTGGTACAGGAAGATACTTAAGGTAAGGATCTCTGGCATAGCGCTCTGCGATGTTTACAGCCTCATAATCAGCCTGGGCACGTGCATTTGTTATCTCGGTAATTAAATAGCCGAGATAATCTCCTAGGTACGGCATATAATCTTTCCTTTCAAGATGAAAATTTTTTAAGTAAAGGGGAAAGAAGGAGCACCTTATAACTGTCTCGCAAATGGAAAAAACGTATCCAATAGACTAACTGCTGCAATTTACCCCCGCTTTTTTGTAAGTGGGGGTAAATTGGTTCTAACTCTGGATTTTGATGGGTTAATAAGCCAAGAAATTAATTCTATGACGTTGGTAAAACTGGTTGAGATCGGATGGAGTCTTCAAGAATTCCTAAAATTTTCTCCAGTCCTGCAGGCATTTCTTCCTGTACTGCCCGGACATGAACGTTCATTGAGTAAGTGCGATTAACTTTTTCACCCTGAGTCGTATTTCGCTGGTAAGAGGTAGATACATTTAGTTTGGCGGAGGCGTAGAGAAACCCGCCCTTTGCTTCTGTCGAAGCATTTAACGTAAAACTATCATCTACCTGGCGGTATTCCATGGAATTGATTTTTACATTAAAATCTAAGGTCGTTTCATCAATTCTGATGAAGGGTATAGGAAGCATAGTGAGAATTGGCACTTCAAGCTTCATATCAGTGTAGATTGCAGGTGTTGCTTCTGTGCCGGGAGTGAAATTGACGATTGCTTCCGCTTGGGTCCCTTCTGGGTCATCTGAGCCGGATAGTTGGATTTTCGGAGCTGTTTTGTAGCCGGTACCGAGGCTGGTTATATTAATTGCGGTAACCTTACCATCAGAAACGACAGCCTCTGCTGTGGCATCACGTCCACCACCATCGGAAAGGGTAACTGTAGGCTTTTTAGAGTAACCGCTTCCAACATTTGTGACGCTAATCGAAAAAGAGTATGTTGTTGCTGGCTGATAGGGTTGAACCTCTTTTGGGTACTTGAAGGTTACATAAATCGGGTCTCCGGTATTGGAGTTCTCAGGATCCTTACTGTCTCCGGCTTTGAAACCCACGGCTTTGATAAAGTTTACTGAACTCATTGCCGCTTGGGCTTGAGCTTCAACGACAGCTATAAGCGGTCCGCCGATAATGTTTTTGAAATCCAAGGTAGACAGTTCTTGCCCAGGATGTATCATTATTTGACCTCCTCTCTTAGTTTTTTTGATTACCAAAATAATGTATTCTCCTCAAGATAATGGAAGTCCTTCCAATATATATAGGACGAAAGTCTATACTTTATAGGACCTTCGAATATTTCTCTTCAAATTGTAAAGTATAAGCACAAATAAAGAAGTAAACTAGTTTAGTTA
>NZ_JABZFS010000019.1:0-79012 GCF_014237355.1 Desulfosporosinus sp. | reverse complement strand
ATTGTATAAAAATCGGAAGATTATTTTAATGCATTTAAAGAATGAAGAAGAAAACGCTAACTTTGAAGCGGAATTATTTAAGCTTCCAAATGAGTTTAAGAAACACTTGTGCTCTTATTTCGAAGAAATGAGAAATAGGGGGGCAATCAGTGAAAATCCAGATACCTTGGCTGCTAGTTTTTTAGCAACTAATTTTGGCTTATTTTTAACATCTTTAGTTATGAACGAGCTTACTTTTGAAACCGATATTCAAACATGTATTACAAATCATGTTAAAATATTTACAAAAGGAATTGCCAGTTATAAATGACTTCAAAAATGAATTTTTTTTGAATGTTATGCATAGTGGAGGAAGAAAATGAGTAGTAGAATTTTAAATATCGGTTTGGACGTAGGTTCTACGACAGTAAAGATCGTTATTTTAGATAACAATAAAAATATTGTTTATAAGAAGTATTTAAGACATTTTTCAAATATTAGAAATACGGTTATTTCAGTGCTTAATGATGCCAAAGCAATTATGCAGGGGCATTTAGTGACTCTAATGGTCACAGGCTCTGGTGGCTACAATATTTCTCAAACTTTAGAAGTACCCTTTATTCAAGAAGTTATTGCTTGCACAAATGCCATAAGAGTTGTCATTCCAGATACGCACACGGCCATAGAACTTGGCGGCGAAGATGCCAAGATCACATATTTGGGTGAATCCGTCGAACAACGAATGAATGGAACCTGTGCCGGAGGGACAGGTGCTTTTATTGATCAGATGGCTTCCTTATTGCAAACGGATGCCATGGGATTAAATGAGCTTGCTAAAAGTTATGATCACATTTACCCAATTGCTTCTAGGTGTGGAGTTTTTGCCAAGACCGATGTACAGCCATTATTAAATGAAGGAGCGGCCAAGGAAGATATTGCGGTGTCTGTTCTTCAAGCTGTTGTCAATCAGACGATTAGCGGGTTGGCGCAGGGACGACCGATCAATGGAAATGTAGCATTTTTAGGTGGACCTTTACATTTTATGTCTGAGCTAAGACGACGCTTTATTGAAACTCTAAAGTTGGAGTCTAAGAATGTTATATTTCCTGAGAACTCTCAGTTCTTCGTCGCTATCGGGGCTGCATTGTCTTCAGGAGATATGTCACCGATAACCCTTAAATATTTATTTGAAAAAGTACCAGAGATTTTAAAGGTAGACAATTCTGAAAACGAAGAATTAGAGATTTTATTTGCCAACGATGAGGAATATAAACTGTTTAAGCAGAGACATTCCTTGCATAAGGTTAGCCGAGTAGAACTAGATGATTATCAAGGTAATGCCTATCTTGGTATTGATGCTGGTTCAACAACTACTAAGGTCGCCCTAGTCGATGAAAAGGGAAGCTTGTTGTATTCCTATTACGGGAGCAATCTGGGCAAACCTTTAGAATCCACAGTCGAAGCCCTAAAGGGTTTATATGAAAAATTAAACCATCGTACTAAAATTGTGAATTCTGCTGTTACAGGATACGGAGAACATCTTATAAAAGCCGCGCTCAAAGTGGATATTGGAGAAATTGAAACTGTTGCTCATTACACTGCAGCTAACTTTTTTCAACCGGGCGTGGACTTTGTTCTAGATATCGGTGGACAGGACATGAAAAGTTTGGTGGTTCGAGATGGGGTTATTGAGTCCATAACCTTAAATGAAGCCTGTTCGTCAGGGTGTGGGTCCTTTGTGGAAACCTTTGCAAACTCTTTAAATCTGGATGTCCAAGAATTTGCTCAATTAAGCCAAGGATCTAGACATCCTGTGGATCTTGGTACTCGATGTACTGTCTTCATGAACTCTAAAGTAAAACAAGCCCAGAAAGAAGGTGCTGAGATTAGCGATATCTCGGCGGGGATATCCATTTCAGTCATCAAGAATGCTTTGTATAAAGTGATCCGTTTAAGAAGTGTTGAAGAACTTGGCCAGAAAATTGTCGTTCAAGGGGGAACCTTTTATAATGAGGCCGTCCTTCGCGCCTTTGAGAAAATCACCAATAAAGAGGTGGTTCGACCTGATATTGCCGGTATAATGGGGGCCTTTGGAGCTGCTTTAATTGCCAGAAATCAATACGAAACCGGTTATCAAACAAGTCTTGTGCAGGGGGATGATTTATTCAACTTCACGACGAATACCAAGATGAAGCGTTGTGGATTGTGTGGCAATAATTGTCTCATAAGTATCAAGCATTTCTCAGGTGGTCATAATTATGTTTCAGGTAACCGGTGTGAACGAGGAGCTGGTAAGGAGCTTGTTAAACGTCAAATCCCTAACCTTTACGAATACAAGTACAGAAGGGTCTTTAATTATAAGCCTTTAAGCCGAGATCAGGCATCAAGAGGTACGATTGGAATTCCGAGAGTCTTAAATATTTATGAGGACTATCCATTCTGGTTCACCTTCTTTACAGAACTTGGGTATCAAGTTGTGATTTCTGGGCGATCCTCAAATCAGATTTATGAGCTTGGCATGGAAACAATTCCTTCTGATTCTGCTTGTTATCCTGCTAAATTAGTTCATGGTCATATTGCTGACTTAATTAAAAAAGGGGTAACTAAGCTTTTTTATCCCTGTATTCCTTATACTCGCCAAGAAGATCCAAACGCTGACAATCATTACAATTGTCCTATAGTTACGTCTTACCCCGAGACGATAAATGCTAATATGGATTGTCTTAGGGAACCAAATGTAAGATTCTACCACCCTTTTTTACCCATTGATCTGCCGCGAAGAATGTTAAAGCGCCTGGTCGAAGAGTTAAAACCTGAAGGTATACCCAAGCATGAGTTGGCTCGTGCTATGGATAAGGCTTATACTGAGCTAGATCGTTACAAGGAAGAAGTAAGATTAAAAGGGGAAGAAACTCTCAAATATATTCGAGAGAACAAGATCAAGGGAATCGTCCTTGTAGGCAGACCTTATCATATTGATCCAGAAGTTAACCACGGTATCCCTGAGATGATAAGTTCCTATGGATTTGCCGTGCTGTCCGAAGATTCCATTCAACACTTAGGTAATGTCCAAAGACCTTTACGTGTGGTTGATCAATGGGTGTACCATTCTAGAGAGTATAATGCGGCCAGCTATGTTGCCCAGGAAAAAGACCTAGAGTTGATTCAATTGAACTCCTTTGGATGCGGACTTGATGCAGTAACCACGGATCAGATTAAAGAGATACTTGATGCCTACGGAAAGATATATACAGTTTTGAAAATTGATGAGATTAATAATTTAGGTGCTGCAAGAATACGTGTGCGTTCCTTAATTGCAGCTATCAAAGAACGAGATAAACGAGAGTTCGTTCCTAGTAAACGTTATGATCTACCGACGAGGGCCGTATTTACTTGGGAAATGAAAAAAACACATACAATTTTAGCCCCCCAAATGTCACCGATTCATTTCCAATTCTTTAAAACAGCCTTTGAGGATGCGGGCTACAGAGTCGAATTCCTGCCATCTGTTGACAAATCTGCCATCGATGAGGGATTAAGGTATGTGCATAATGATGCTTGCTATCCTGCGATTATCGTTGTTGGTCAACTGATGAAAGCATTGAAATCTGGTAAGTATGATATAAACAACACTTCAGTAATAATGACTCAAACGGGTGGTGGATGTCGAGCAACAAACTATATCGCTTTTATTAGAAAAGCATTAAGAGATGCGAATATGGAACATGTTCCGGTGATTGCCTTAAATACAGGAAATTCATCTAACTTGGAAACGAATCCCGGTTTTAAATTTACAATTCCTATGTTTAATAAGATCATGCGAGGCTTAATTTATGGGGATCTGCTAATGCGAGTTTTATATAGAGTTCGACCTTATGAAAAATTCCCAGGGTCTGCCAATCTTCTATATGACTATTGGGTCAAGCGGTGTCAAGTCTCGTTGAAGAGTGGAAGCGGAAAAGAGCATTCAGAGAATATTCGTCAAATCGTGGCGGATTTTGATAGCTTGGAACTTTACGAAGATTTAGTTAAACCGAAGGTAGGAGTTGTAGGTGAAATTCTTGTCAAGTTCCATCCTACAGCCAATAACAATATTGTAGAGTTATTAGAGGCTGAAGGGGCGGAAGCGGTGGTTCCGGACCTCACCGACTTTCTCTTATATGGCGCTTTTGATAACCGCATTAAGTATCGGAAACTTTCAGGTGGTTTCTGGGAGATGGTTTCTGGGTATTTCTCGATTAATAGAATAGAATCTTATCGAAAAGAGATGAAAAAGGCGCTTAAGGCTAGCAAACGTTTTGAGGCCCCGAAACCTATTGAAGAGATCGCTAAGTATGCGGAAAATCATCTCTCTCTCGCCAATCAGTGCGGCGAAGGCTGGTTTCTAACCGGAGAAATGATCGAGTTGATTCGGAGCGGGGTCAGTAACATCGTCTGTCTGCAACCCTTCGCTTGCTTACCGAACCATATAACGGGTAAAGGTATGATTAGAGAGATTAGGCGTTCCTACCCCAAAGCAAACATTGCTGCCATAGATTATGACCCTGGGGCAAGTGAAGTTAATCAACTTAATCGGATTAAGCTCATGCTCTCAGTAGCTCTGGATGATCTCGGTGGGAAGTCAGTTGAAGCTAAACCAACCTTGTTGGATTTGGGGGCTAATTCGGAAGATTGTACTTTGGCGATGGTTTTGAATGGAGACTCGAATATAATCGAGTGCAAATTGGATTAAGGGATAAACAGTGCGATTTCTTTAAATAGGGATAATAGACTCTGCAGAATCATAAAGCCCTCTTCAGTGCAACCAATGGACTGAAGAGGGCTTTGATTTAGTAATTCTCTTTCATTCTGAACGAAGTAAAGAACCTTGTCATCGGTATGAAAGCAACTCAACCGCTATGTCATCCTGAAGGAGGAACGACTGAAGCTTCGCTGCGCTCAGTATGACAAGTAACTAGATTAACTTAGATAGTAAAGGGGAACCCTAAACTTATGCTTTCTATACGTAAGAAAAACACCGCAATTCCTTGCGGTGTTTATTTTTTTCTTGGCAGGGGATGAGAGAGTCGAACTCCCACCGACGGTTTTGGAGACCGCTGTTCTACCATTAAACTAATCCCCTGTAATTTCAGCAACGAAATGAATTATATCGGAAAAAGATAAATGTGTCAATAAGTAAATTCAAGTATTTAAGTTTTTGGAATGTAACCCATTCTGTTAGGCAGGATTTTTAGAGAAAAAACAGAATAGGCTACTATAAACGAACTAATCTCTGATCTCTTTGTTCTATATAGAACTGTACTATTCAAAGATGGGGGAGGGGTGTTCTTTGAGGTCCGATTTACACGTTCATACGCATGAATCTGATGGCTTACTTTCGGTAGAAGAGGTCATTAAGCTTGCACATAAAAATAACGTTCAAACTTTAGCTATTACGGACCATGAAAGTACCCAAGCAGTTAGTGAAGCTGAAAGTCTGGCAAAAGAATTTAATATTAAAGTTATTCCAGGTGTAGAACTGTTAACCAGCTATCAAGGCCATGAGGTTCATCTCCTCGGATATTTCAATAACGTAAATCATCCAGTTTTACAAGACCGCTTGAAAGAGATTCGGGCTCAGCGCACTGATTTGGCTCATGATATGGTCGAGTGTTTAAAGAGTGGCGGGATTTCCTTAGGTTGGGAAGATGTTGAGAAAGAAGTCGGAGCGACCGGAGCCGTAACTAAAGGGCATATTATGAGAGCAATTTATCACCAGAAAAATGGGAGTAGTCAGAAAAATTGGCGAGAAATTGCAGCTCATTTTCGTCCTGGCGGAGTTGCCCACTTACCCTATCTAAATCATACGTTCGAAGATGCCGTCGATCTTATTTTTTCTTGCGGTGGACTACCTGTTGTTGCTCATCCTGGGCTACTTTGGGATCCGCAAATGATATTCTCTCTCTTAGCCTATCGTCCAATCGGACTTGAAGTATACTATGGATACTGGGAGAGACAATCAGAACTTATTCAATACTATACTGAAGTCGCCAAGAAATTTGCCATTTTATCAACCGGAGGCAGTGATTATCACGGCCCCTCTGGGTATGTAAAGCTCGGTCAAATAGATGTCCCCTATGATAGTGTACAGAAACTAAGATCCTACTTATCAATTTAGTTTTAGTGCGATTAATTATTTTAGGCTTAAGTGATCAATTACATCGTTTAGAAAAACTTGCGGCATGCAAATTGTAAATCTTAACAATCATAGTGCAGAGTAAAAGACAATGACTTGGGATAAAATACCCTCTAAGTGAAAAGAGTAAAGAGTTTTCATGTGGAGGGAGAATTTATGCATAATTCACGAGCGGAAATAGATGTTCTGCGGGACATCAAAAACCTTATTCATACACATTTTGGGGAAAGTGCCCAAGGAATTCACGTGAAGGTTAAAGGGGATAAAGCAATTATTTGGGGCATTGTTGATAGTCTCGTTGAAAAGGATTTCTTTGGGAGTAGAATTGGACGAATAGATGGAGTTCGAGAATTAGATAATTCCTTAACAGTGGCTGATGATGGGAATATCAAAGATAAAGACATTGAAAAGGGGATTATAGAACGATTTCAAGGGTCAAATTTTGACGAGATTATGCATTTGGGCTGTCGAGTAAGCAAAGGTATTGCCACTCTCCTCGGGCATGTTGAAACCCAGAGCACGGAACGCTTGGCTAAACGCTTAGCTTCTCAAGTTCGTGGTGTAAAAGAGATTCGTAGTGAAATTCAGTTCTTAGAAAAAGCTGTGGACGATGCAACTCTTGTTAATCGTGTAGAAAATGCGCTAGTTGCCTCTCCCTGGGTAGATGCACATGAGATTAAGACAGAGGCTCGCAATGGTTTGATCACTTTATCTGGACTTGTTGATACACAAGAAGCTATGGAGTGGGCGGTAGAGACCGCTTATCAGGCCCCAGGTGTAAAAGCCGTGGTCAGTGAGATATTGACCCGTCACAGATCACAAGGAGAAGACCTATGGTTAACAGAGCAACTGGTTGCTAAGCTTGGTCAACATCGTTTGAATTCTGGTCAAATTCGTGCCTTCGTTCAAAATGGTATTGCCTTCTTAACCGGGGAAGTATACTCTGAAGAAGATCGAGAATGGGCGGAGAAAATAATTCAACATATCCCAGAGATTCATAATGTCAATAACTCAATCAAGGTAGCAGCACACTCCATTAAATAGCCCAGTTTGCCTATAAACTTTTACTAAATAATAAGCTCGAAGAGCCTTTTCATCTGAGATGAAGGGCTCTTTTTTCTTGACATCTATTTATAAGCTTGGGCATAACAGACATATCCAGGAAGTTAGTATAACATAAAATGGTAAATTTGGAAGTTGAAACATGGCTCTATTATTAGAGAGTCATGCTATAATGGGGATTGCTTAACATAGCAACTCCAGCACAAAAAATTTGGGGGTGAGTTATATTGGACCCTATTACACATGGCTTAATTGGAATTGCTCTAAGTACTCTTTCTGGCCATTCTATGCAGCTGTATGATCCTGTTTTTTTAGGCTGTACTTTAGGTGCAATGTTGCCTGATCTAGACATTATAGCTCACGTAAAAGGTCGTTTGAACTATCTATTAAAGCATAGAGGAGCAAGTCATTCCCTGATTGCTTTAACTGCCTCAGCTCTAGGTCTTGGCACAGTATTGCATTTTCTTTTTCCAACGACTTCCTGGGCCACAGTTATTCTTTGGACTCTAATTGGAACCATGTCTCATGGAGTAATGGATTTATTAAACTCTTATGGGGCGGAGCTTCTATGGCCATTTTCACGCAAAAAAATTACGGTTGATATGATTATGCTAACTGACCCTGTAGTTTTTGGTTTATTATTAGTGTCTTTAATAATTTCACTGACTAACCCTACATTAGCAAGTATCTCTTCGCAAACTGCTTTATTGTTAAGTGTACTCTATCTAGGATATCGTCACTTAGGACGAATTGAGATAAGAGATCGATTGATAAATATCTATCAAATAACTGATAAAGATCAAGTAAAAGTTATTCCTGCCATGTATCATCCTTTTACGTGGAATTTTATCCTTTTTCAAGAGGAGCATGTCAGCTTTGGGATTATCCGTAATCAAAAGCCTTCAATCTGCCGTGTTCTGCCGAAGTTTAACCAAGATCATCCTTCGGTTGCTAATGCTCTAGAAGGAAATCTGGCTGAAATATTTAGTCAGTTTACTCCCTATTATCATGTTATTACTCATTTTTCAGATACTGAAGAATGTATCGTTGAATTTTTAGACTTGCGTTATTGGGCAAAAGGAGATTTTTTATACACTGGTAGAGTCTACGTCACCTTAGATGGAGAAATATCTCAAGAAATATTCCATCCTTTACCTAATCAAAAAGGTGTACTGTTAAGTTATTAGGTGATCCTATGGAAAAAATCTTTTGACATTCACCTAGCTCATCTACCATAATGAATAAAGTGAGGAGGTAGAGGTATGTCGAAAGGAAGAAATAAAGGTAGTTCTTTTTGGCTGAAACTTATTAGTGTTCTTTTAATGGTGTTAGCGCTTACTGGACTACTGGGCGCTTTCGATTTTTCCATAGGAGCACCGGTTAGTTCTATGTTTAAGAGGTTTATGGGAGGATTAGCCTGGGCAGGACCCTTCTTATGTTTTGTTTTAGCTCTTTTACTATGGCTTAATTCATCTATATTTAGCTCTATATCGGTGGAAAACTCAGACATGAAGTCTGTGAAGAATTCACGTACACCTATAAATAAGCGCCATAAGCACTCTGCAGAAGGAACGATGGATCAATTCCCTAACTCTAAGGATATTCCTCTTCCTTCAGGAAAACTTGTGAGTTTAAAGGGGTTCAATCAATACTTTTCTTCGCCAAATTGGGTAGAAATGAAGGACAAAGATATGGAAAAGGCCGAAGAAATGAAAGAAATGGGTAAGGATTTTCCTTCTTACTTTGGAACAGGGAAATCCATCAGACTAAAAAAGCAACCAAATATGACAGTGTTAAAAGGGCTTAAACATTATTTTAATGAAGTTGATCAAGAGGAACGATTAGACCTTGCCAGGGAAGAGAGAAAAAAACCTGTGACGAATGTAAGGCCGGTAGAATCGCCAGTGAAAGCAACGCACTTACCTTCAGTCTTTAAGTCTAAAACGGAACAGGAAGAGTTCTTAGCTCAATTCAAGGAAGACGAAAGCTCCCGAGAGCAGAGAATTGAAAAAGATTCAATTAGCAAGACTGAAGAAATGGAATTAAACCTTCAATCCATATCAAATCTCAAGTCTTTGGACATAATGGAGACGGAATCTGTATCAGGGCCAGAATCAGAATCAGAACTAGATCCAGAATCAGAGCCAGCACCAAAATCAGAACCAGTGGCAGTACTAGAAGCTAATTGTGTTCTTCTATCTGAACCGAATCCTAAAGGGGATATGAATGAGCCGAATAGCCTAGATGTCGACTTAGGATTAGAGTTTAATCCTGAGATTGTGCTCGAGCTTGAAGCTCCTGTGGCGGCTGCTGCCTCCTTGAAATCGGACTTTGTTGAGCAAGTCATTAAATTAGAGACAGTTAAGCCGGTGGTTCCTCAGTCCCTTGAAAAGGTTAAACACTGGGAATTCCCTGCTTTCAACCTATTAGAACCAATACCGCAAAGGACCCTAATACAGGATCCAGAAACAACAAGGCAACTTGAAAAGGTGCTTTTAGATTTTGGAGTTAAAGCTAGAGTAATTCGTGTGACTAGAGGCCCGGTCATTACACGTTATGAGTTAGCACCTGCACCTGGCGTTAAAATCAGTAAGATTGTAAATTTATCCGATGATATTGCTCTAGGGCTTGCTGCTCGGGATGTGCGCATTGAGGCACCTATCCCTGGGAAAGCGGCTATCGGAATTGAAGTCCCGAATAAACAGGCCCACTCTGTACCCTTTCGGGAAGTTCTGGAAACCTCACATTTTGGAGAATACCCATCCAAACTTAAAGTTGCTTTAGGTAAAGATATTGCAGATCAACCTATTATTGCAGATTTAATAAAAATGCCGCATCTCCTTGTCGCAGGGGCTACGGGTTCGGGTAAAAGTGTATGCATTACTACGATCATTAATTCAATCCTCTTTAATGCAACCCCAGATGAAGTAAAGTTTCTACTTGTAGACCCTAAAATGGTGGAGCTTAGTCAGTATAACGGCATCCCCCACCTATTGGCTCCAGTTGTGGTCGACCCGAAAAAAGCTGCAAGTGCTTTGAAATGGATCGTTAAAGAAATGGAAAATAGGTATGAATTATTTGCGGCTTCCGGGGTTCGAGATATTGATCGTTACAATAAATTGAAAGCGGGGGAAACTTCCAGAGATACACCTGCAATGCCATTGGTCGTTGTAATTATTGATGAATTAGCAGACTTAATGATGGTTGCGGCTGGGGAAGTTGAAGAAGCCATATGTCGGTTAGCTCAAATGGCTCGAGCAGCAGGGATTCATCTAGTCATTGCGACTCAACGGCCATCAGTCGATGTTATTACTGGTGTGATCAAGGCTAATATTCCCAGCAGAATTTCCTTTGCTGTTTCGTCTCAAATTGATTCTCGCACAATTCTCGATGCAACTGGCGCAGAAAAGTTACTTGGACGAGGGGATATGCTATATTCTCCCCTTGGTGTGAATAAGGCACTTCGTGTCCAAGGTTGTTTGGTTACGGATGACGAAGTTCAACGAGTCATTATGCATTGGAAAGGATTGGGGAAACCAGAATACCTTGATCCAGAACGACTTTTTGCGGAAGCGACGGTCAAAAGCGAAGAGGGAAATGGACCTGATGACGCGTTGTTCATAGACGCAGGACAATTATTTATCAAGACGGGCATAGCATCAGTATCTTATCTTCAGCGCAGGTTGAAATTAGGCTATACTAGAGCAGCTCGATTAATGGATATGCTTGAAGAACAAGGGATTGTTGGAGCTTACGAAGGTAGTAAGCCGAGGCAGGTTCTCTTAACTCTCGAAGAATTTAATGAACGATTCGGATGATGATTATGACCAAACACCCTTGCCATACTGGTAAGGGTGTTTCTTATTGATGAATGAAGTAAGGGGAAATGGGAATAATGCATAAATGATGTTCTAGTAAAAAAAATATGACGGAGACTGAGAATGAAGTTTTTCACACGATCTACAAACACGAATAAACCCTATAAAGATATTGTACTTCATGGGGAAGATTTGCTTAGTCATGCTGAAGAGATTGCTCGTTCGAGTGTTAATCAGGGAAAAGGTCAGCTGAAACGATCCTTACTGCCTAGGGTAAAAGAAAATATGAAATTTTTAGAGCAGGCCTACGGTGAGATTGTCGATTATTCTACAAAAACCCAGGACATTGTACCTGCTACCGAATGGTTACTGGATAACTTTTATAGTCTCAAAGACCTAAAGCTTGAGATTCAAAACAGCCTCCCTGAGAAGTTTGAGCTCGAATTAACCCCAAGTGCAAGTGGTGATTATCAAGGTTACCCGCGAATTTATGGGTTATTAATTGAACTGATCGAACACACAGATAGTCAATTGCAAAGTGATACACTCAAAGCATTTATTAACACTTACCAGGTTCAAGTACCGCTATCCAGCGGTGAACTCTGGGCGATTCCAATTATGCTGCGCATTATCCTATTAGAAAATATTCGTAGGTTGACCGAACAAATTCTCTTTACTCAAACAGAAAGAGAAGCCGCAGACCGTTGGGTTAAGCCCTTATTAGAATCAGAACATGGGCTAGAAGAGTGGGATTCTATTCTAAAATCCCTTAATCCACAAGAAAACTTTTCCTCCGCTTACGCGGAGCAAATCTTAAAACGCATACGGGAGCTTGGTGCAGATGTTGTACCCTTATTACAGTGGGTAGATCGTGCTATAGCAAAACAAGGTACTACGATTGAAGAACTGGCAAAACTTGAACGGCAACATCAGACAATGTGCCAAGTGTCCATGGGACACGCAATTATGAGCATTCATTTTATAAATGCTGAAGATTGGCCGCGCTTTTTTGAAGAGGTTAGTTTAGTTGAACGTATCTTTAAAAAGGATCCCAGCAAGGTTTATCCAGAAATGGACTTTCAATCAAGGGATTCCTACCGGCATTCCGTGGAGAAAATAGCAAGAAACTTCAGAGTGTCTGAACTCGTTGTTGCTCGTAAAGTAGTATCGAGAGCACAAAAAGCACATGAACAGGGAGATTTTATTTCCTCACATGTAGGTTATTATTTGACAGCTCAGGGCCGGGAAGATCTAGAACAAGAATTAGAAGAGGACTTTGGAAAACCCAGGGACGTTTGGACTAAGTTGCGTCGTGGGATTCTCAAGCAACCTGAATCATACTATTTTGGTAGTCTGTTCGTAGGAGTAATCTGCCTATTTGGCTTTTTATTACCTTACGCAATTCTAGAGACCCCTCTCTCCCTAAGTTATATACTATTGTTCATCGGCTTATTGATTTGGGCAAGTAGTATTGTAATCCCTTTAGTGAACTGGATGGCTTCGGAATTCGTTCGTCCATCGTTTCTGCCAAAACTAGAATTAAGAGATGGAATCCCTGCACAATTACGCACTATGGTTGTTATTCCAACCTTACTAACCAGCGTTGGTAGGGTTAATGAACTTGTCAATGAGATTGAAGTCTATTTTCATGCTAATCGGGATGAGAATTTACATTTTGCCGTGTTGGGTGATTTTACTGATGCGAAGACAGAGGTTGTAGAAACAGATAACGAAATCGTTTCTGCCGCAACAGTTGCTATAAATCGATTAAATGCTAAATATGGAGATAATCGCTTTTACTTTTTCCATCGAAAAAGGCTATTCAACGATTCTGAAGGTGTATGGATGGGCTGGGAGAGAAAACGAGGTAAACTCGTTGAATTCAACCGACTTTTGAGACAAGAAGGAGCAACTAGTTTTAATATTCAAATTGGAGAACTCTCACTTTTGCCTACCTTTCGTTATATTATAACTCTTGATGCTGATACCCAATTGCCACGGGGAATAGCAAAAAGGTTGATTGGAACCATCGCTCATCCGTTACATGCGCCTCAACTTAGTGCAGATGGCGAGCGAGTCATACACGGTTACGCAATTTTACAGCCCCGTGTGGGAGTATCTATTCTCAAAGCCGGTGCCTCGAAATTTGCTCGAATCTTTTCTGGCAGAGTGGGAGTCGACCCCTATACTACTGCTATATCAGATGTGTATCAGGATTTATTTGGAGAAGGCATCTTTACCGGGAAAGGAATCTATGATATTGAGGTATTCCATAAAGTAACAAATCATAGGTTTCCTGAAAATACCATTTTGAGCCATGACTTAATTGAAGGATTATATGCCAGGGCCGGTCTTGTATCAGACGTAGAGTTGGTGGATGGTTTTCCAGCCAACTACCTTGCCTATATGTGTCGACAGCATCGATGGGTAAGGGGAGATTGGCAGCTGATTCCGTGGTTATCCAAGCCTATTCCCTTTTTAGCCCGTTGGAAGATTTTTGATAATTTGAGAAGAAGCTTAGAAGCTCCTGCTCTGTTATTACTCATTATGTTAGGGTTTACAGTTCTTTCAGTAGACCCCTTGGTCTGGCTTGGTATCCTCTCCTTGAGTTTGCTTTTACCTATTGTCCTATATCTTCTTACCCAACTTTTCAATGAACGTGCTGAAAAAGGCAATCTTGTCCCTGATCTAGGGACCTTGGCTTTGCAGTCAATACTTCAATTCTTGTTTCTTCCCTTTCAGGCTTGGATCATGCTCGATGCGATCATAAGAAGCCTGTACCGACAGTTTGTTTCACATCGACACCTGTTAGAGTGGGAAACTGCCTTAGATGCCGAGAAACGCTTAGATGCAAGCCTAAAAACCATGTTCATAAAAATGTGGCCAGTTACTCTCTTTGTCTTGTGTGCAGTTTTGATCCTCGGTTATGCTTTCCCTGCAAAGTTAGGTTCTTTTGGGCCGGTGGGGATTGCTTGGGTAGTCTCAATTTGGTTTGCTTATCGCCTAAGCATACCAATTCAACATAAAAAAATAACCCTCTCGATTTCAGAAGAGCTTGTATTGCGCCGCTTCAGTCGAAAAATATGGGCATTTTTTGAAGACTATGTTTGCCAGGAGGATCACTGGCTTCCGCCAGACAATGTGCAAATTGATCCCCCTAACGGAGTGGCTCATAGAACGTCTCCTACGAACATAGGACTAGCCCTGCTGACCAATTTGGCGGCTAGGGATTTTGGATATATTCCCTTGGCCAAGGTCTATGAAATTATTGAAAAAACCCTTGGAACTCTTCATGAACTAGAACATTGGCAAGGGCATCTTTACAATTGGTACGATACTCAGACCCTTAAGCCCTTGGAACCTAGGTATATCTCGACAGTTGACAGTGGAAACTTTGTAATGTATTTGATGACTCTAAAGTCCGGGTTAGTTGAGATATTAGAAAAACCGGTGCTTAATTTGTTGCAACAGGCTAATGGGCTTAAGGATACCTATACCCTCCTGAATGAAGCGGTCGGACAAGGTGACTATGAAGAGCTTAATCGATTTGGTCGGGAATTGGATCGAATTCTAAGTTCTGAAGAGGCATTGAGTTTACAAACCTGGGGGAATCTCCTATCCTTATGGCCGATGCATGTTTTAGAGCAACAATTAGGCAAAGAGGGCTTATACTGGGCAAGTAGTTTGGATAGGATGGTTCGAGGGTTTCAGCAAGAGTTGCTGGAGCTATACCCTTGGATTAGCAATCAAAACTGCTTAGAGGCCCAAACAATCCTCAATGATCAGGGGTTAAATAATCTTAGTCTCCAGGAATTAGCAAAGTTCTATGGAGACAAACTGGAGAACGGCCGTTTTACCTCTGAGTTTAGTAAGATCATCGAACCAGCGATGCTTAAGACCAGGGAGTATATTAATAAATCTGAAGAGTTAAAGTTACGCATAGAAGAGATAGCCTTAGCTACAGATTTTCAACCGTTGTTTGACGAATCACGTCAACTTTTCTCGATTGGTTATAATGTCTCGGAAGGCAAACTTGATAGGTCATATTATGATTTGTTAGCATCCGAAGCGCGTCAAGCAAGTTTTTTTGCAATTGCCAAAGGAGATGTGCCACCGAGCCATTGGTTTAAACTTGGACGTTCATTAACAATGACGAAGGGAAAGCGAAGTTTAGTTTCCTGGAGTGGCACGATGTTTGAATTCTTAATGCCGCTTATTGTCATGAAGAACTATGAAGGAACTCTTCTTGATGAAACCTATCGCTCTGTTGTGGATGTTCAGAGAAAGTATGGCCAGGAACATAATGTACCTTGGGGTATATCCGAATCAGGATTTCACGCGTTTGATCCTCAACTTAATTATCAGTATAAAGCGTTTGGGGTTCCCGGGTTGGGACTAAAACGAGGTTTAATTCAAGACCTTGTAATTGCTCCCTATGCTAGTTTTTTAGCCCTTATGGTTTCTCCTAGTGAGTGGATTTCAAATATTTCGACGATGGACCAGAGAGGTTTTGGGGGTCGCTATGGGTTATATGAAGCCATCGATTTTACAAGTGAACGAGTTCAGGTAGGGCGTTCGTTCAAGCTGGTTCAGAGTTTTATGGCCCATCACCAAGGAATGAGTCTTTTAGCTATTGATAACGTATTAAATAAAAATGTCATGCAGCAGCGCTTACATAATGAAGCCTTGATCAAGTCTACAGAGCTTTTGTTACAGGAACGTTTGCCGGAGGCTGTCCCTATCATTCCTCAACCCGAAGACAAACATCAGGTTGCCAAGCAACAAACCGACGATCTCGAACTGGAGAAAAATCAATTCACACTAATAAATACTGTAGATAGCCCTATTCCTGTTGCGCACTGCATTTCCAATGGACAGTATTCTGTGATGATGACGAATTCGGGGGCAGGATTTAGTCGTTTTAAGACTATTTGTGTCTCGAGATGGAGGGAAGATGTTACCCAGGACGCCTGGGGTATGTACTTCTATATCCAAAATTTAAATTCCGGTGATGTTTGGTCAGCTGCTTATCAACCTTGTCGGGATTCGGGTGAGGATTACAAGGTAACTTATGCCCCGGATCAAGTGGAGTTTTGTCGGAAGGATGGGAACATAACAACCCATACCGAAATTGTCGTTTCTCCGGAAGATCAAGCAGAGATGCGCCGGATTTCCTTAACAAATCATAGTAACCATGATCGAACGATCGAAGTGACAAGCTATTTTGAAGTGGTCTTAGCAAGGCAGAGTGAGGATCTTGCCCACCCTGCGTTTGGCAATCTCTTTATTCAAACTGAATTTACCCATGAGGCCCTTTTAGCGTCTAGACGACCCCGGAGTGAAAATCAAAAAAGATTATGGCTTATGCACACAGTAGCTATCGAGGGCGAAGGAGTTGGCTCACTTCAATATGAGACGGATCGGGCACGTTTTATTGGACGAGGCAGGAGTCTCGCCAAGCCGCAAGCCTTAGATGCCAATCATCCTTTATCGAATACGGTGGGAGCAGTACTAGATCCTATTATGAGCCTACGCCAGCGAGTAAGAATCAGTCCAGGGAAAACTGCTAGGATCTCCTTTTCTGTTGGATATGCGGAAAGCCGTGAGGAGGCCCTACGTATTGCTGAGAAATATCAGGATCCTCTCTCAGTTAATAGAGCTTTTGAGTTAGCATGGACACATAGCAAAATGGAACTTCGCCATTTAAACTTGACAGCAGCCCAGGCTAATGAGGCTTTAAGCCTTGGAGGTCATTTGCTTTATCTTAGTCCTTGTCGCAGGGATGTAGCGGAATGCATTAAACAAAATCGTAAAGGGCAGTCAGCCTTATGGCCTTATGCGATTTCAGGGGATCTGCCAATTGTTTTGGTTCGAGTTGACAAGGCTGAGCATCTAGATTTAGTTCGTAAACTTTTGACAATCCATGAATATTGGAGACTTAAAGGATTGTTTGCTGATCTAGTTATCCTTAATGAGGATGAGAGCGGGTATGTTCAGACATTCCAAGATAACCTGCGAGATTTCATCTCAATGGGACATGCGAGGGATCTGTTGAATCAACCTAGTGGTGTATTTGTACTGCAAAAAGGGCATGTACAGCCAGAGGTGATCAATCTTATTTGTACAGTTGCCCGAATGACCTTTAGTGGAGAGGGAGGATCCTGCACTGTTCAAGTTCGCAAGAAAGCTAAACTTAGCAGCAAGGAACCAATGCTTCTTGAAGCATCTAATCTGGATCAACCTCAAAAATCACTTAATTATGAGACTAAGCCCCAAGAGATGCCCGGAGAAGATTTCAGAAGCCAGATGCTTTTTGCCAATGGATACGGCGGATTTAGCGAAGATGGAAAAGAGTATATCATCGAATTACAGGAAGGTAGGAACACTCCCTTACCCTGGATTAACGTCATTGCCAATTCAACGTTTGGGTTTCAAGTATCCGAAGTTGGTGCTGGTTATACATGGTCTCAAAACAGTAGGGAATATAAGCTTACTCCTTGGTCAAATGATCCTATTCTAGATCCCGTTGGGGAGGCACTTTATCTGCGGGATGAAGATACGGGCCATTCCTGGTCCGTAACAGCTAAACCAAAACGGGAAAATGGTTCATATGTCATTCGACATGGTCAAGGGTACTCTAATTATGAGCATTCCAGTGGTGGAGTGAAGCAGAATCTTCGCCTTTTTGTTCCCATGGATAAACCTGTCAAGATTATCGAATTGTCGTTATCTAATACGACGGATCAGGAAAGACACCTAAGTGTATTCTACTACGTTGAATGGGTATTAGGAGTTGTACGTGATCAAACTGCACCTTATTTAGTGACAGAGTATGATCAAGACCGTAACACGTTTTTTGTTCAAAACACTTATCAAGAAGACTATCACGGCAGAATCGGTTTTCTAAATGCATCTGGAGCCACTGTAACAAGTTACACAGGAGATCGTTCAGAGTTTATTGGTCGTAACGGTAGTTTAGAAGATCCCTTGGGTTTAAAGCTAGATGCCTTTTCGGAATCCGTAGGAGCAGGGCTAGACCCATGTTCTGCTATGCAACTCGAAGTTACCATACCGGCTGGGCAGAATCGTAAAATTACATTCTTGTTAGGTGAAACTGAAAATCGTCAGATGGCGGAGCAAATCATCTCTGAGTATGTACAACCTGAAAAGATCAGTGAGGCATTTAACCAAGTACTACAACATTGGGATAAGTTGCTGGGAAATATTCAGGTACAAACCCCAGATTTGTCCATGAATTTGCTGCTAAATCGTTGGCTCCTATATCAAACCATTGTATGTCGGTTATGGGCACGTTCTGCGTTTTATCAATCAGGGGGAGCCTATGGCTATAGGGATCAGTTGCAGGATGTTATGTCCCTTGTCTATACAGATCCCATGGTCACTCGCAATCAAATCCTTATCCATTGCAGACATCAGTTCATCGAAGGGGATGTACAGCATTGGTGGCATCAAGAAAAGGGGAAAGGAATCCGAACCAAATTCTCAGATGATTTATTGTGGTTACCCTTTGTTACCTGTCATTATATTGAACGTACAGGAGACATGGGTGTTTTGGACGAAGTGACAGAGTTCTTAGAAGATGAACCTCTAGGAGAGGACGAGGATGAGCGATACTCAGTTCCCAGGATTTCCGCTGAACAAGGCACTGTGTATGAGCATTGTTGGCGTGCTATTGAAAGAGGAATGCGCTTTGGGGAACATGGTTTACCTCTGATCGGCTCTGGGGATTGGAATGACGGCTTCAGCCGGATCGGACACCAAGGTAAAGGAGAAAGTGTGTGGCTTGGATGGTTTCTGTACCTAACGTTGGTCCGCTTTGCAAGTATATGTGATGAGCGTCAGGATCTTGAGCGAGGAGTTCGGTATCGTCGTCTTGCGGAAGAACTTCAAGGTAATATTGAAGTGCATGGTTGGGATGGAGGATGGTATCGAAGGGCATATTTCGATGATGGAACACCCTTAGGGTCTTCTCGGAATACGGAATGTCAAATTGATGCTCTCGCCCAGTCCTGGTCAGTTCTTTCTGGGGCAGCACGATCCACTCGAGCAAAGGATGCCATGTTGGCTTTGGAACACTATTTATGGCGTAAAGAAGACGGCCTTCTCCTCTTGTTAACTCCGGCTTTTGACGAATTTTTACCTGACCCCGGGTATATTAAAGGGTATGTTCCTGGTGTTCGCGAAAACGGTGGACAGTACACTCACGGAGCAATTTGGTCAATTTTAGCTTATGCAACCTTGGGAGATGGGGATAAGGCGGCTGAACTCTTTCAAATGTTAAGTCCTATTCACCATGCTCGCACGGAACACGAAGTTCATCGCTATAAAGTTGAACCCTATGTTATGGCAGCTGATGTTTATGCTACTCCTTCACATGTAGGCCGAGGAGGATGGACGTGGTATACTGGAGCTGCAGGGTGGATGTATCAAGCGGGACTAGAAGGAATTCTTGGATTTACACGTCAAGGAGACAGATTAGTCTTAAAACCGTGTATTCCCAGCCGCTGGCCGGGCTTTAGCTTAACTTATCAGTATCAAAGCACAACCTATAAAATCTTGATAGAGAATCCTAACTCAAAGATGTCGGGATGTGTAAAAATAACCTTAGACAAAGAAGAGTTACTTGACCCTGTCATTAATTTAAAGGACGACGGCCAAACTCATACGGTTCGTTTAATCATGTAACCTTAATTGAGGCTTATGAGTCGGTTTAGGAAGAGAATTCGCCTTGGCATATGAGAGAGGATGGGATACTTAGATGGATTTTTATCGCGCCTTATCCGAACATTATGATGAAATATTTCCTCTAAAAGCACCTCAGAAGAAATTTTTGCACGATTACCTAGAACAGGAGAAACTAACGTCAATACTGGATATAGGATGTGGTACTGGCACCTTTGCATTGGAAATGTGTCGAACGGGTGTACGGGTGCTAGGTGTGGACTTAAGTGATGAGATGATTGAGATATCTAAGAAAAAGGGCGAAGAGCTAGGGAGTTGTTGTTCGTTTGTTACCGCAGATATGCGGGACCTTAGCGATATCCCTGGGGAATTTGGGGGGATTGTGTGTTTAGGAAATACTTTAGCCCACGTGTCCGGAGAAACAGAGCTTAATCAGGTCTTGGCTCAGTTCGGGCAGAAGGGAACGCATCTGCTATTGCAAACTGTAAACTACGATCGGATCTTGGCCAATCAAGTCAGAGAATTGCCCACGATCAAGACGTCTCATCTCGCATTTTATCGTTTCTATAATTACAGATCCGATGGGAAACTCGATTTTTCCATGAAAATCGAGTTTCCAGACACTAGTCAAGCTATATCTGGAGTTAATATTTTGTTTCCAGTTACATCGATACACTTAAAAAAAGCCCTGCAAGAGACCGGCTGGGAAGTATCCGGTCTGTGGGGAAACTTTGAAAAAGCCCCTTGGACGGAAAATTCTCCAGCAACTATTGTTTCTGCTAGGCGAATAACCCGGTAAGATTAGGTTCGAAAAAAATGTAATGCACAATAAACCAGTACCTTTGTATAGTAGTAAAGGTACTGGTTTATATTTGTTTAAAAGCAATACTTGTTTAAGTTGAGTTTTTATATAAAAAATATATAAATTTGAAATGGTTATAAAGGAATTTGAAAAAATTTGGTGAATAAGTAAAAAGGAAATATATATTTAGAGTTCGCAAATACCCAATCAGTGCTCACTCTTAGAGAAGAAGCAGAACACTTGTAAGGCAAATTGTTGAGAAAGGAGATAGTACTATGAAAAGCATAGGGGAAGTATTGAACATCTTTTCTAAGAAACCACCATGTGAGGAAACGACCGCTATTTTTAACTACGTAGAAGAGAGATCTCAGGGTATAGAAGCTGTGGAGCCTAAAATTGACTATCCAATTCATAAAAGGATGGTAAGTTATTTTGTTAAACTATTCGATAATGAACGGCAAATGGGTTCTTCTACGAAAAAACTGTTAAAAATTGCAGCGACTTTAAGCAGTTTTGATGTTAATATGTCTCATATAGCTCATCAATTGATTGATTTTGCAAAGAAAATGGCTCTTCTAAGTGAATCCAATTTAGCTGTTGTTGAACAAACAAACGCAGGAATGAGCGAGGTGAATTCAACGGTAGAAAAAACCTCCGCAACATTATCTCAACTGTCTGATGCCTCGGAGGATTTGGTTCAAAATAATCAAGTTAGTTTAGACCAATTACGAGAGGTTAATGAATTAAAGAACAATGTTATGCTCGATGCCAATATCATGGGAGAAAAAATAGCTCAATTGGTGGAAATGGCTAATAGAGTTAATGATATAGTTAAGGGTGTTGGGGAGATAGCAGAGCAGACGAATCTACTTGCTCTAAATGCATCTATTGAGGCAGCGAGGGCAGGGGAGAATGGTCGCGGCTTTTCGGTAGTTGCCGAAGAGATCAGGAAATTAGCGGATGATACTAAGAGAAACCTCGAAAGTATGAAATCTTTTGTCGGTAATATTCAAACTGCCGCAAAAGAGGGAAAACAAAGTATGGATAATACTATGTCTCTAACCGAGAAGATGAGTTCCAAAATCGATACTATAACAAATACAATGGAACGAAATGTTGATATGCTGAAAACAACCATCAGTGATGTTCAACTCATTAATCACTCCATGGAAGGAATAAAAATTGCTACCAATGAGATTAATCAGGCAATGGAAGTATCAAGCCGTGATGCAGAAGAGCTGACTTTAATGACCCAAATAATTCATAGAGATGCTTTAGCCAGTGCTGAATCTGCCAAGGAAATTGCAAAAATTGATGATGAAATTTCAACCATTGTAAAAGAACAAATGAGTTCACTACAGGGCAGTGGCAATGCCTTGAATAATCAAGAATTCTTAGCAACCATTATAGACGCAAAAAAGGCTCATGCCAGTTGGTTAAATAATTTCAAACAAATGGTCGATGAAATGACTATATATCCGCTACAGACTGATTCCAGTAAATGTGCTTTCGGTCATTTTTATCATGCAGTCCATGTTTCTTATGGCTTAATCGCCGATGAATGGAGAAAGATATCGGCTATACATGATGAATTCCACAAAATTGGGCAAATCGGTATTGATGCAGTGAAAGCAGGTCAACAAGAAAAGGCTCAGGATTCCTATCGTAATGCGGAAGAACTTTCGAGAAGCATTTTTGGACAGTTAGATAAAGTGGCCTTAGCAGTTGAAGATATGTCAACTAAGGGGATTAAGCTATTTGGAAGCAACCGAAATGGTTCTTCCTGTGACGGCGAATGTGCAGAATGCTAGCACCGAAGTTTCGATGTTCAACTTTAAGTTGAATGAGCACAGTACTAACTAATTATTGTCATAAAATATAGAAGGAAGCCCGACTACTATATTGGCTTCCTTCTATATTAGGATAGCTTTTACTTTGTTTTCCTTAGAAAACAATTCAAATTCGAACCTCGAACTTCGAACCTCGAACATCGATTACGCTATTCCATTAAGCCGATCATAGATGAATTTACGTGCTCCAACTGTCAGGATAACAATGAGTTTTTCTGGTTCGAAAATCGTGTAAACAACCCGGCATTCCTTAGTTCCACACCGAAAAGAAGCACGATAAGTCTCATAATACGGCCCTCGTAGTTTCTTAAAAGCGCAGGGGTCTTGTTCTAAGCTTTCAAATACTGTTATAATTTCTTTAAGCTCTTCTTTACGAAGGACTACTAAATCATGAATGCCACTCGTAGTAATTCTTACATCATATATCCCTTTAGGGACGTTTTCAATGCCTAAAGAAGTTAATGCTTGCGCCTCCCAGCATTTGATGGCTTGACCGTTCTTATGTGCCCTATAAGCTTCTTCTGACATTCTGTCGAGTATGGTACTTAGTTTCAGTTTGCGTTCTAAAAGTTTATTTTTAAGACAATCCCCGCTACACCCTTTGGCAAGTAAATCACTTACAATTAAGTCCTCGAAAAAATCTGAAAGCGGTCGAACAGATCGCTCAGCGGTGCGTACAAAGACTTTACCTTCTGAGCCAACACATAGATCTAAAGTATCCTCTTCAACAAGTCCAAAGAGCTCTCGTAATTGTATAGGCAAGACGAGTTCTCCTTCGGTACCAACCTTTACCCGATAAGTTTCCATAGATACTCCTCCTTCAACATTCATTTTTACAACAGGGTTAAGGTCGGAATTATATTCTATAACTATATAGTTTCTACAATATTCCGAATATTCCTTCTATTCTGAGTATATGCACAGAATTTAATTTTGAGATATAGATTTAGTAAAATTACCTCGGGGATTTATCGATCATTCCATTTAACATTTTAATCGAAAAAGATTATAATTAGAGTTTAAACAATGGGGATTTAGATAAGATCCACAAATTGTTAGGGGGACAGACTTTGGGTAAGAAAAATTTCTACATAGTAAAGAAAGGGCATAAGACTGGGATTTTTACGAATTGGTTGGAATGTGAGGCGTCGGTTAAAGGATTTAAAGGAGCTCTCTATAAAGGGTTTGAAACCAAAGCGGAAGCACTTGAGTGGTTGAATGGAGCAGAGAAACCTAGTGAATATCAGGAGTGTGGAGATTCCCAAGCCAAAACACCCATGGATATTGATTATGAAGTTTATACTGATGGAAGTTATGTCAATGGGAAGTATTCTTATGGCTATGCCTTTGTTAAGGATGGCGAGGTCATTTATGAGAACAAAGGAGTTGGGGAAGACCTTGAAGCTGCAAGTATGAGAAATGTAGCAGGAGAAATCGCAGCTGTACGCCATGCGGTGGAAAAAGCTAAATCCCTGAATGTTCGTATACGTATCTATCACGATTATTCAGGTATTTCTTTATGGGTTACCGGAGATTGGCAAGCAAAGAATAAGTTTACACAAGCCTATGTTGCGTTCATGAGAGCTCATCATGGGCTGTACGAATTTAAAAAGGTAACCGGTCATAGCGGAGATCGGTTTAACGATTACGTAGACCGGCTGGCAAAAGAAGCCCTAGGGATAAGGACAAAAAACTAAATAAAGAGCTGCATGTCTGATTCAAGCGCATCTGCTAAGTACTCTTTAGCGGTGATGATTTGGACTTCCGGCAGCAGCTCGTCTTCTTTAAAACCCATAACATCAACGGATAGTTTACATCCGTAAAATTTAACCCCTTTTTTTCTGGCTCCGTTCAGAAAGTCTGTTAAAGAGGGAGCTTTGTCGTCTTCCATCATTTCTAGGAGCATTTGTTTTCCCAATCCAACCATGTTCATTCGAGAGAGGGGTAACTCTTCTGGTCCCTTAGGTGTAACCATTCCAAACATCTTTTCGTAAAGAGTTTTATCCTCTGAAGTCGCTTTTTCAGGATCACGAACGAGACAAAGTCCCCAAAATGCAAAGAACATAGTCACATCGACATCTAATTCTCGAGCAGAATTGGCAAGTATTAGCGCTGCTAAGGCTTTATCATAGTCGCCACTAAACATGAGCAAGTTCATTTTCTTGTTCAATTTTCGCACCCCTTTATGATCAGTATATAAACCCTATTATAAGTAGAAATAGGTGTTTATATAAGTTTCTTAAATGTAAGATGTTGGGTGCTTAGCGATCCTTTCTAAAAATCTAATTAAGACATCGATTTCGCTAAAGTCATTGTATAATCCAAAGCTAAGCCGAACCACTCCTGGCCGAGGTGCATCTCTGCGTTTTCTATAAAACTCCATTTGTTTTGGCGAAATTGATAGCAGCCTTTGAATATAGGGTTGGGTACAGAAACAACCCGTTCGTACGGCAATACCCGCTTGGTCTGATAAAATAGTAGCGACCTTTTCATGTTCAATCCCTTTGATATTAAAGGGAATAACCCCAATCCGAGGTTCACCTGGGGCTGTATGAGAATACAGAGTGATCCCTGGAATTAACTTCAGCTTTGAATTAGCATAGTTTGTAAGCTGATTTTCATAATGATCAATTGTCTTCATGCCTAATGAACTCAAGGTTCTAATCGCTGTTACCAGCGCGACGACTCCCATGACATTGGGAGAACCGGCTTCTTCATTATGAGGAGGCTTTTCCCAGACAATCCAATCATGAGTGACTGTTTCTGCAGTTCCACCTCCAACTAATTCAGAGACCCCTTTTTGAAACGTTTCTTGCGGGCCAATAAGAACCCCAATGCCAAAAGGGGCATACATTTTATGAGCAGAAAATGTGAGATAATCGATACGTTGAAGTGGATTGTTTGGGTTCATATTGACTGAGTTATGGGGAACCAATTGTGCACCATCTACCAAAATTTTTGCCTTGTAGCGGTGGGCCAGTTCAGCAATTTTATGTATTGGATTTACATATCCAGTGACATTAGAGGCCCCAGTAACAGTAACTAGCTTTACATTGCCCTTATGTTTGGCTAAGCGATTCTCTAGGTCTTCTAAACTTAATTTCCCCGAGGAATCTGTTTGAACATAATCGACTTGAAATTTACCTCTCCAGGGGAGATCATTCGAATGGTGTTCCATCCAAGTAGATAGGATAACACTCTTCTTATTACCATCCCATAAACGATAGGATAATTTGTTGATTGCTTCCGTAGTATTTTTTACGAATACGACAGTATCTCTAAAAGGGTCGGCATTAACGAATTTTAGAACCACTGACCTGGCGTCTTCAAAAAGTTTGGAAGAGACCTGAGACTTGTAACCTGTGCCACGATGGATGGAAGAATACATACTCGCAAACTGATTAATCTCTTCCATAACAGAAACAAACGGGGGAGTTGAAGCAGCGTTATCAAAATTAATGGCTGTGGTATATCGTCCGTTTGGGAGAGGAATTTTTGTATCAGCTCCAACAACTAAATGTCTGTAACTCGATTTGGCTAATTTAAAGCTTAAATTCATCTAATCACCTCAAGCTTGTCGATATTATACGGGTTATTACCTGATAGCATGATATTTATCTGCAGTGAAAAAGGTGACAGAAGTACTTAAGCTACATGATATTCCTGTTACTGAAACATAATAATCATGTTGATGAAATTAAGATGTTGGAGGGTAGATATGAAGAAGACAGGCGAAATACAAAAGCATACAAAGGGGTATACTAGTGCGAAGTATGATTCTAGAAGTGCTGAATTTAAACAGGAACAAAAAAAGGCTAAAGATGAATTAGTGAATGACAAATCTTAACTTCTTTGGCTCTGGCAGGTGAAATAGGGCAGTTAATAAACTACGGAGTTTGTTAACTGCCCTATAATGTCGTAATTTAGTTTCAGGTCTAGATTCTATCTTTGGGTTTATTGGTAGGATTTGTTGGGAACTTTTTCTTATCATCGTCTGAGTTTTGGCGTTGATCATCAAGATTGGCAGCATGAGTTCTAGATTTGTCAGTTTTCTTATTGCTCATTTAGTTTAATCTCCTTTCGTTAGGCTATGAGGAATAAGTGAGGGACTGAAACGAGTCTCTATAAAATAGTTCCCAGAATTGTTTAATCTGATGCTTGACCTATTATAGGAGGAAAGGATAACTTGACTAATTATTTCCTATATGATTACTTAATGATAAGGAATTAGACTATTAGAATAATGCCAGGGAAACAAGAAGAGCAAAGGAAGGAGATTATAAAAGTGCCGTACATAACTATCCAGGGAAAGAAAATGTATTATTATCAAAAATTCAAGTTTCAGGATGACCTGCCTACATTACTATTTGTACATGGAGCTGGCGGATCGGGGAAAAATTGGTCTTATCAGTTAGCTGGAATACCAGGATATAATTTGATTGCCCTTGATCTACCAGGGCATGGACATTCAGAGGGATCAGTCGCTGAAAACATTACAGAGTATTGTCAATTTGTTAGGAGCTTTGCTCAAGCGTTAGAGCTAAAGCAGTTTACTATTGCTGGTCATTCTATGGGCGGGGCAATAGCATTAGAGTTAGCTTTAGCCTATCCCGAGGTAATAAAGGGGATAATTATTGTCGATAGTGGAGCAAGGTTACGTGTAAACCCAATAGTCCTAGATAAGTTGTCTAGGGGGGAACATCCTTTAGAGAACATCAAATACAGTTACTCTCCAAATAGTTCCCCAGATATCATAGCAAAAGCAACTGAAGAAATGAAACGGGTTCCAACGGATATTTATCTAGCAGATTTTAAGGCTTGTAACGAATTTAATGTTATGGATCGCGTCCATACCATCATAAAACCAACTTTAATCATCTGTGGACAAAATGATCAAATGACTCCATTAAAATACTCGGAATACCTTCACAAGGAATTACCTCATTCAACTCTAGCACTGATAAGTGACGCAGGGCATATGGCAATGTTAGAACAGCCGGATCAAGTGAATAGTGCTATCAACAACTTCTTAACTCAAACCTTTTCACATTCCATAAAAACAATAAGTGCCTACGTGAATGTTGCCCTAGTTGATTATGATGATTCAGTTCGGAACCATGTGGTCGAATTAATGAAAGAATCCTTAAGGGAAAAAACAAATGAAACTATTCTTGAAACTACATGGAATGTGGAGGAAAGTAAGCGAACATTATTTAAGAATGAGGAAGGAGTATGGGAAACCCAGCCCTTTGATTCTACGCCTTCAGAGGAGATTCTGACAAGGGAGATGCTAGAAGTCATGACAGTGAGGCTATTTGTAGATATCGTAAGTATTAGCTGAGACTGGGAAATACTTGGTGGATAGAGACGAGAAGAGGTGTGAAATTGGGAGTAGAAGAGAAGGTCCTCCATAGGGTTCGAGCATTACTGAATCTGGCTAGAAATGGAGGAGACCCAGAGAGTAATGAAGCAAAATCGGCACTCCTTATGGCTCAACGTATCATGGCTGAAAATGGAATCAATGAAGTTGAATTTCAAGCCTCCTCTGAAGATACTCAACAAAAAGAGGTTCTTGATGAGTATGCCACTGAATTTGAGAAACTGTCTTGGTGGAAAAAGAGCCTGGGCAGAGTAATCGCCCAGAATTTTAGGTGTTACTCTTATCTCAATAAATGCAATGGATATACTAGATTAGCATTCATGGGACTGAAACAAGATACAGAAATTGCCATTGTTGTATTTTCATTTGCCACTGACTACATACGGTTTGGCGCAGACTTATTTATGAAGGCATATCGCAAGGAATACATATCAAAAAATGGGCATCGCCCAAGTATTTCTCAACAAAGAGGGGTTAGAAACAATTATGTAGAGGGGTGGATATCTGGGTTAGAGGCTCAATATGCTGAGCAAGTAAGCAAAGAGGGATGGGGACTTGTTCTCATTAAGGATGCTTTAGTTACTCAGTCTTATAAAGAGTTGAACTTGGGTCGTGGAAAGTCATCTCAGTATACTAGAAAAGAGAGTCTAGCGGGACAAGTAGCCTACACTAAAGGATATAGTGATGGCAAGGGCTTCAGTTCAGGGACTCATGGCAGGTTAAAGTAGTTTCCTAGTAAACTTGCCATTTTGATGAACACAACTTATGATAGTAAAAGAATTATAACTTGATGCAGGGTAAAGAAAAGTCTTCCCCGTTCGAATTAAGAAAGGTTGATCCAGAATGGCAAAAATAGAGCTGATCGCAACTGCCGCCTTTGGTTTAGAATCTATCGTTGCTCGCGAACTAAAACAACTTGGTTATGATCAATTAGTAGTTGAAAATGGGAAAGTTACGTTTACAACGGATGAATTGGGTATTTGTCGATCAAACCTCTGGTTACGAAGTTCTGATCGTGTCTTACTAAAAATGGGTTCATTTGAAGCTAGGACATTTGAAGAATTATTCCAGCAAACGAAATCCCTCCCTTGGGAAAATTGGTTACCAGAGGATGCAAACTTCCCGGTTCAAGGCAAATCAATAAAATCTCAGCTATTTAGTGTTTCAGATTGTCAAGCGATTGTAAAGAAGGCGATTGTGGAACGTCTCAAGGAAACCTACGGTCGAAGCTGGTTCGAAGAGACCGGACCCCGTTACCAGATCGAAGTAGCCCTTCTCAATGATAAGGTGACATTAACCATAGACACTTCTGGATTGGGTCTACATAAACGTGGATACAGACAACTGGCAGGTCAAGCACCACTAAAAGAAACCTTAGCCGCAGCCATGATTCAGCTAAGTTTTTGGAAGAAAGATCGAGCCCTAATCGATCCTTTTTGCGGCACAGGGACTATTCCCATTGAAGCAGCCTGGATAGCACAAAATCGGGCTCCAGGCCTTAAAAGAAGCTTCGCATCCGAGAAGTGGGTTAATATCCCTAAAGAACTTTGGCAAGAAGCTTATCAAGAGGGGTTAGATCTATGGCAGCCTAATACTCCTCTGCAGGTCTTCGGTTCTGATATTGACCCTAACGCTCTAGCCTTAGCACGTACCCATGCTATCGAGGCAGGCGTCGAAGGTGTCGTACACTTTCAGAAACTACCTGTTGCAGAAGTGAGGTCTCGGTTCAAATATGGACACATGATAGCTAATCCACCCTATGGTGAACGACTTGGAGATGTAAAAGCTGTGGAAGGACTCTATCTTGAACTTGGTAAAACCTTTAATCGTTTAGAAAACTGGTCACTTCATATGCTGACAACTCATCAGTCTCCCGAAAAGTTGATTGGACGACGCTGGGATAAGAGCCGTAAGCTGTATAATGGACGATTAGAATGTCACTATTATCAGTTTTTTGGTCAACGACCGCCTAGAGAACCAAAATCGCTCTAGGAACCGAAACGTGTGATATTGCATTAAAAGAGAATTAAACAAAGAGATAACAGGGTCTGTCGTATTAATCAAAATTAATTCGACAGACCCTGTCTAGCTTCTTAAGTCAATGAAGTTATAAATAGCCTTAGTGGACCATAACAGGTGGTTCACCTTTTAGTGACTTTATATCTTCCATTGCCCGCTGAACTTCTTCATCAAGCCCTTCGATAGCAATCGTAACTGAGCCTTCGGAACCGTCCACTCCGCCGGCAGCAATACAACGGGCTTCTACATCATAGAGAGTTTCAAGGGCGGTCAATTCGGTGACAACAGTTGCCCCTAACATGGGAATAAGGCCTACCTTATGTCCAATGGCTTCATCAACAGCTGATTTTGTCATAAATTCAATTGCAACTCGAACATCTGGAATCATTTTTTCCAGCCCAATAGGTACAATCAATTCTACCCCTCTGGCATAGAGGATGCCTTGAGCCGCCCCAATCGTCCCTCCCATGGAATTAGAAACCATGACAGCTGCTAAGCCAGTGTGGTCAACTGCGTTACCACCTTTGATAAAAATGTCTCCCCTTTGTAACTTAGGTAAGTATTCTTGCCAAGAAACATCTAAAGCTTGCCCTTTACAGATAACGTAGGGAGGCGTCTTTTTAGAGGATTTGCTGACTCCTAACTCGCCCTTAGTGACAATACCCATGGTATAGCCGGATTTATCCTCTATCTGAAGACTAAGTAACTCTTCCGCAACAAAGGCATTGGAGGTGCCCCCGGCTACAATAATAGTATGTTTTTTTTGGGCATTTTGTACACTGGGCATTGCCTTTACCCCTCTTGCTATAAGTCGCTTTGATTCACTAGAAGTTAACGTTATTAGCGCTTTCATTAAGCTCCTCCTTCATTAATTTTCAATGTTTCATTTTTCCATCTTGACATATTACCTCTAGGCTTGTTTATTGTCTAAAAAGTCAATACATATGTTATACCAAAAGTATAGAATAATAAAGCTTCCTGGAGGAACTTAAGAACTAAAGGGGCCTAACCACAGATCATTGGCAGAAAATAAAATAGGTTGTGAAATCACTTGAAATGTAACAAAATGGAAATAGTCTCATAGAATGAATTAGAAAACACCATATATTACTTGAAATGGAGGAAACTGACATGAAATTTGGTGGAGTTGTTGATGGAGCATGTGGACCTAACTGGTTGTCGGGTATTGCTGTTGTAGTTGTTATCATTCTTCTGCTCATTGCGATGGGTATTGTATTCTAGTAATATTATTAGCTTAAATTTTGTTGGTTATTTGAAAGGAGGAACTTTCATGTACGGATATGGAGCTTGTGGTACCGGAAATTATGTCGGTGCTGGAATTATTGCAATTGCAATTCTTATTCTTATCGCACTAGGAGTAATATTCTAATCCCAAAAGGTGATTAAAAATAAGGAGCATTTCTGTAAGGTAATCCTTCGGAGATGCTCTTTATACTTTCTTTATATTTACTAAACTTTCTTTATATATTTCTTTATATTTTCGATAAATTTCGAATAAATATACAATTATTCTTTGCTGTTTTGTAGAAAAATGCAAGATAGATAGTCATCAATTTCTGCGATAGTATAATGAGAAATGATAATTTTACAAGCTCTTCAAACTCCCTTAAACTAAAATGTGCATAGATAACAAGAAGAGGAGGTTAGGATTGTGATTCTTAGTATTATTGCTTATCTCTCTATAGTTCTTTTCGTAGGAATATCTGTTTACAAAGCGTATCAATTCGCAAACATGCCCTTTCATGGACGTATGGATCTTTATCCCGTCCCCAAAGAAAAAGGGTATGAACATGGAGGTTCATACTACGAAGAGATAGCTTGGTGGAGCAAACCCCATGAAGTCTCTCACGTGAGAGAGATTATTGAAATGCTCAAAGAAATTATCTTTATTAAAAAATTATTTGAAAACCAACGCCCTTTCTGGTGGATTTCTTACGCTTTACATTTGGGAATTTATTTACTAATGGCTTGGACAATCTTATTGGTCATTGGAGCGATGTTTGAACTTAATGGGATTATAGTTGCAGCGAACAGTTCGAGTATATGGGGGCTGTTGCTTTTTTACGTGTCCCTAGTAACGGGATATTTGGGACTAGCTCTTGGTGCTTTAGGTTCAGGATTATTATTCCTACGCCGACTGTTTGACAATACCCTAAAAAAATACACAACTCCTCAGGAGTACTTTAATCTTTTACTGATTTTTGCAGCACTTATGACTGGAATTTTAACATGGAGTAGGGATTTGTCCTTTGGGTTTGCAAGAGAAGTGACTGGGAATCTTGTTACTTTTACGCCTTTTGCGGCAGATGGTTTATTAACGTTACATGTTATCCTAGTGGGTATTATGTTAATTTATATCCCTATCAGCAAAATGAGTCACTATGTTGGAAAGTATTTTACCTTCCATAAGGTTTTGTGGGATAACAATCCTAATCTTAAGGGGAGCGATATCGAACAGCAAGTCATAAAGGCTTCATCGTTCCGTCCGACCACATCTTGGTCTGCCCCTCATATTAAACCACCCGCTGCACCAGAGAAGTAGTTTTTGATTCCTTGAATTGTAACTTTATGGAAAAAAGGAGACAAAACATGATAAATCAAAGAGATTTGCGTCCGAAGGATTTGGGCCGATCAGATGATCAACTCATTAAACTGGATAATCTTATACCTCTATTAGCACCATTCGATAAACCGGGAATGGAACCCCCTTTGACGGATCCAAAACCTGCATGGAAAGAGAAATACTGTACATCGTTAGATGGCTATGTGGGAATAGATACTTTGACTCGTCCGAAATCTAAAGAGGATGAAGACGAATTTGTTCGCAAGTTCCTCAGTGGCTTAGAAAAAATATTTTCTGATGCCAATAACGGAGTTCTGCAACCTCTTTTATTGTCCTTTGAATACTGTGCTAAATGTAATACCTGTTCTGATGCCTGTCATATCTACACTGCAACAGGAGACAATGAATTATATCGCCCAATATATCGATCAGAGGTTTTACGCAAAATTCTTAAGAAGTATTTTACGACGAGTGGGAAACTTCTTGGTGGTTTCGTCGGAGCAGATATCGATGTCAATTGGGAAACGATTGCTCGGTTGGGGGAATTAGCCTATCGCTGTAATCTCTGCCGACGCTGTGCCCAAACCTGTCCTTTAGGGTTAGATAATGCCATCCTCACAAAAGAAATTCGCAAGATCTTTAGTCAAGAAATGGGAATTGCACCGACTCCTCTTCATACGAAAGGGACAATGCTGCAAATAAAAACTGGCTCGTCAACTGGATTAAGCAAACCCGCTTTTTTAGACACCCTCGAGTTTTTAGAAGAAGATACCGAGGAAAAATTTGGCATTAAGCTGAAGTTTCCAGTAGATAAAAAAGGTGCCGATATCTTAGTGTTGCATAATGCGGGAGAGTTTATGGCTTGGCCGGAGAATCCTGTTGCTTTTGCCATTCTCTTTGATGCAGCCGGCTTGAACTGGACCCTGAGTAGTGAGATTATGGGATATGATAGTGTAAACTACGGTTTGTGGTATGATGATACACAAGCTAAAAAGATCGCTATGATGCAAATGAAAGTTGCTAAGGATTTTGGAGTAAATAGGGTAGTGGTAGCAGAGTGTGGACATGCTCATAAAGCTTCTATGATATCAAGTGATCGTATGGCTTCGGATAGAATTCCTGTAGAGAGTTGTTTCCCGCTGCTTTGGGATATGGTTAAGAGTAAACGTTTAATACTTGACCCTAGTAAGAACAATTTTCCAGTGACTCTTCATGATCCTTGTAATGTAGTACGACAAATGGGAATTGTTGAGCCTCAACGAAGTATTCTAAAAGCTATAGCTCCTCAGTTTAGAGAAATGACACCTCATGGTGTTGATAACTATTGTTGTGGCGGAGGAAGTGGCTTTGCCATCATGAATTCTGCCAACTTCCCTGAGTTTAGAACTCAAGTTGCCTCCCGAATGAAATTCAACCAAATTCTTGGAGCCTTTAAGGGGACTATGGAAGACACCTCTCTGCCTAAGTATATTTGCGCACCATGTTCTAACTGCAAAGGTGCTATGCGCGGTATATTAGAACATTATGATGCAACCGAGAAGTTCAATCTTCAGTATGGTGGTATAGTTGAACTTATGGTAAATGCTCTTGTAAGTATGAAGAAACCATTCCTGGAGTTTTTAGAATAGTATATGTTAGTGCTGAAAATTTTAAGTTTCGACTTTAATGGACCATTTCAGAACATCTGAAATGGTCCATTCTTCCAGGATTTATCTGTGTTCCAAGAACCTCGTTAAGGGGAGAGTAAAGCGGCTTAATGTTTTAGCGACTGCCCATAAATTTAGGTGCTAAAGCTATCACCTAATCGATCTGGATTAGCCTATGCACAGCCCCTTTGCCACCGCTATTACGTGCTTATTCATTGGGGCTACGACACTAGAAAACAAGGGCTTAGGGTTAGTCAAAGGGATCACATATGAAACCGTTCATAATGGCCTGCAAGCAGGAAAATAACGGTTTATTCTTGATTTCCGAGAATCTGACGAAAGTTGAAGCAAGTCAGTCACCCATAGAGAGGAATCTAGTCCATAATTAGTTTTCGATATAGTACAATCTGTATTATATATTGTACGAAAGGAACACAAAATGTTAAATTAAGTACATGGACTAGTGTTAATTTACACAAGTGAAAAGTTTCCCAGTGTCCAATGTTTGTTTGTTCTCTTTAATAGTTTAAGGAGGTGTAATTTGTGTTTATTGTATCAATCGACGAAGATCTGTGCTCAGGTTGTGACTCTTGTACAGAAGGATGCCCGGCTCACCTGCTTGGCTTTAGTGAGGACAAGGCTCATGTAACTGGTGATGAATCAGAATGCATGGGCTGTGAAAGTTGTACATCAGTTTGTCCAACTGGTGCTATCACTATTACTGAAATGTAATAAACCCCATAAACTAGAAGACGGAGGGTGTGCCATGACAGAAAAGAAAACGCCACTACTGGACGAACTGGAAACAGGTAAATGGCCCAGTTTTGTGACGGAAATTAAGCGCGCTGCAGTGAAGAGTGAAGCTGCAGGCGAATTGCTCCAAGTCTTGGAAAAGTCCTATGTTCAACGCAGAGGTCACTGGAAACACGGTGGAATTGTTGGAGTTAGAGGTTACGGCGGTGGAGTAATCGGCCGTTATGTGGATGAGCCTCAAAATTTCCCTAATATTGCAGAGTTCCATACAGTTCGCTTACTTCAACCTTCTGGCTGGTTCTACAATACTAAAGCATTACGTACTGTCTGTGATATTTGGGAAAAGTACGGTAGTGGTTTAACTAACATGCATGGTTCCACAGGAGATATTATTCTTCTCGGATGTAAAACTGAGCATATTCAACCAATTTTCGACGAGTTTAGTGAAGCTGGGTTTGACCTCGGTGGTTCAGGTTCTTGCTTAAGAACTCCTAACTGTTGCGTTGGACCAGGACGTTGCGAACATGCTTGCTATGATACTCTTGAAGCATGTTATAATGTTACGAACGAATTCATGGATGAGCTTCATCGTCCTATGTGGCCATATAAGAGCAAAATTAAGTTCTCCGGTTGTGCAAATGACTGTACTTCTTCTATTGCTCGTTCTGACTGCTCTGTAATTGGTACTTGGCGCGATACTTTAAGAATTGACCAAGATGCTGTAAAAGAGTATGTTGCAAATAAATTTGATGTTCAAGGAATTGTTTGTGACAAGTGCCCAACAAAATGCCTCACCTTCAATGCAGAGACTCAAGAACTCAGCGTAGTCGGAGAAGACTGCACACGTTGCATGCATTGTATTAACATGATGCCTAAAGCAATTGCACCTGGAAAAGAGAAGGGTGCTACCATATTGATCGGTGGGAAATCCACAATCGTTCAGTCCGCTTTCATGTCTTGGGTTATTGTGCCATTCATGAAAATGGAATCAGAAGACGATTTTGCAGAGTTTAAAGATCTTATGCGCCGTATTTGGGAGTGGTGGGATGAGTTCGGTAAATCCCGCGAGCGGATTGGTGAAACAATTTACCGCTTAGGAATGACAAAATTCCTCAAAGGAATTGAAGTTGAGCCTGTACCGCAAATGGTCTTCCGCCCACGTGCTAACCCATATGTGTTCTGGAATCAAGATGATCTTGACAGAAGCGGAACAGCACTCGACGGATCGAAGCTCTAATTTTAAAATAATAAGTAGCTAACGAGAGGTGGATAACGATGGCAATTTTAGATCAAGGACCTCCGCATTATAAAAAGATGCTTCCTCCGATTGTACAAGAAAACTATGGAAAATGGAAATATCACGAGATTCCTAGTCCCGGTGTACTCAAACACGTTGCTGAAAGCGGTGCAGCATTATATAGTGTCCGTGTAGGTTCCCCGCGTTTAGTCAGTGTTGATTTTGTTCGTGATTTATGTGTAATAGCTGACGATTACTGTGATGGATTCCTTCGCTTTACAACCCGCAACAATGTTGAATTCTTAGTTTCTGATGAGGCTAAACTCCAACCATTACTCGACCATTTAGATTCTAAAGGCTATTGTGTTGGTGGAACAGGGGCATCCGTTAGTAATATAGTTCATACCCAAGGATGGGTTCACTGCCATACACCGGCTACTGATGCTTCAGGTGTCGTTAAAGCCGTTATGGATGACTTATATGAGTATTTCAATACCATGAAGCTCCCAGCTAAACTAAAAATGGGCTTAGCTTGTTGCTTAAATATGTGTGGAGCCGCTCACTGCAGTGACATCGCTATTGTTGGTGTTCATAGAACTCCACCTCGTATTAACCACGATATAATTCGTAAAGGGACTGAGATTCCAAGTTTGGTAGCTAGCTGCCCAACTGGAGCTATTCGTCCAGACCCGAAAAACAAGAGCGTTATCGTTAATGAAGACAAATGTATGTATTGCGGTAACTGCTACACAATGTCTCCTGCTATGGAAATCTATGATCCTAAGAACGATGGTATTGCGATTCTTATTGGTGGTAAAACCTCCAATGCTCGTACAGCGCCTAGCTTCTCACGGATGGTAATTCCATTCCTTCCAAACACTGCACCTCGTTGGCCTGAGACAACAGAAGCAATACGTAAAATTGTTGAACTCTGGATTGCTAATGCACGTCAAGGAGAGCGCGTGGGTGAGTGGGTTGAGAGGATTGGCTGGGAGAAATTCTTCTCCATGGCTGAGCTTCCTTTCTCAGATATGTTGATTGACGATTATATCTTCTCCAGAGAAACTTTCCGTACTTCAGCACAATTCAAGTTCTAAACCTAAGGAATAATGTAGAAAGTTGGTATTTTAAAATGGCAAGAGGACCAGCGGATCCCGTAGTCAAAGCGAAAGTTCTAGAATATCTTGGCAAAGTTCAAAAAGCTAAGAGTAGAGACGTAGCAGTTGCTATTGGGGCTTCAAAAAGCGATGTTGATAACGCAGTAAAAGAACTTACTGCAGAAGACCTCGTTGAGTATCTCTACATTACGACCACATTTATCTGCTTAAAAGGTAAGGTTCAAACTCCAGATTAAAAATACCTGATCTTCTTAAGTAGAGATAAGTCAAAAATATTTATAACGAATATAGACCATCCTAAATGCCCGATGTCCCTGTTTCTGCTGATTCATATCCGCATTATAGGGACGGGTTTTAGGATGGTCAATTTTATCCGATGACTATCAGCCTTAAGACTCCCATCATCTATAAGTACGAAAGTATCCAGTGACGAAACCCGGGTGAGGGTTTCGCCCATGCCGCCTGCTCCAAAGAAAAGCATAACGGCGCAGGTTGCTTTCGCCGAACCGCAAACTACACAGAACAGCAAACTCCATCTGAAGCTAAGAATCACTTGAACGCTCCTGACCAAATTCTCCAAGAAAGGTGTGGGTATTATGCTAACACTACCTCAAAATGAACAAATTGCCAAAAATGTCCCTCGCTTAGTAATTGGAGCACCTCAGGGGCGAAGTGGAAAAACAACGTTTACCTTGGGACTACTTAGGGCTTTTGCACGGCATGGGATGTCAGTACAACCCTTTAAAAAGGGACCAGATTATATCGATGCCAGTTGGCATACTGCTGCCGCAGGGCATACTTGTCGCAATTTAGACTCCTTTTTCATGAAGAAAAGAGAAATATGTCGTTCGATATTCGATCAATCCATTGATAAAAACATGACTATTATAGAAGGCGCAATGGGACTTTACGATGGCTTAGACTTACAAGGAAGCAGCTCTACTGCTGAAATAGCCAAAGTAACTCAATCCCCAGTGCTATTAGTAATCGATGCAACCCGCATGACTCGTAGTATTGCTGCGATGGTTATGGGTTACCAACATTTTGACCCAGATGTTCAAATCGTTGGTGTCATTCTTAATAAGGTGGCACGGGCTCGTCATGAAAAGATGGCTCGTGAGGCTATAGAAGAGTTCTGCAAAATTCCTGTTGTTGGAGCAATTCCGAAAGATGTTAACTTATGCATCCCTGACCGTCACCTAGGACTTGTTACAAATGGTGAAATGCATGAAACGGACAAGTTACTAGATTATTTTGCGGATGTTATCAGTGAACATGTCGACTTAAACACAATTATCACCTTAGCTCAAAGTGCGCCTGAACTTCCAAGATATTCAGAATCTATGGTATCTAACCTAGGAGAATACTCCCTACGAAACAATGGGTTAAAGCCTAAAATTGGAATTATTCAGGATGCCTCATTTAGTTTTTATTATCCTGAAAATATCGAAGCACTAGAAGCTTTAGGAGCGGAATTAGTTCCCATTAGTGCTCTTTATGATATACAACTTCCCCATGATCTTGACGCTCTTTACATTGGTGGAGGTTTTCCTGAGGTCTTTGCTGCTCAGCTTGAAGAAAACCTATTGCTGCGCAGAGATATAAGATTAGCAGGTGAAAAAGGATTGCCGATTTATGCAGAGTGTGGTGGGCTTATGTATCTAGGTCGCAGCATAAGGACTTCTTCTCAAAACTATGAAATGGTTGGATTGCTTCCACTGGATACTCAGATGGAAAGCAAACCACAAGGTCATGGATATACGATTATGGAAGCGAATCCTGGTCAACTCTGGTTTGCAGAAAAGACTGAGATTAGGGGGCATGAATTTCATAATTCCCGAGTCGTTAACTTAGCACCTGATGTCAAGTTTGGCCTAAAGGTTAAACGAGGGCACGGGATGGACGGTCAACATGATGGAATCTGTTATAAGAATACCTTTGCTTCCTATAACCACATTCATGCTCTGGGCTGTCCTGAATGGGCTGAAAGCATGATAAAATTAGCGTTAGATTACAACCCTTCAAAGTGGGTACAAATCAAAAAAGTGTCAGGCTAATATGTATTGTATAACAGTCAACTAATGAGTGTTATGTATTAAAAATGATTATACTGAATGATAGTAAGAAACTTTTCGGAGGAGGAGCTTCTAACTATCATTCTTAATTTTTTGGTATACTTATACAACCTTTTTTGTAAAAAGATGAGTAACCATCTGGCTAATAAATCCTTTGGATGATATTATAGTAATAACATGTTCTAATCTTAAATATTTGCTTTTTAAATCAAACCATAGCAGAATAGTTATATCTGGTCATTGCATTATTTTATGATCAAAGTCTTATTATCCTTTGAAGCACTATGATTAGGAGAGCTATTATATATAGGATCTAGGAAGGGGATACATCATCATGGAACAACACCTTCTTGTCTTCAAAGAGGTGGCAGAAACTAGAAACATTACATTAGCAGCTAAAAAGCTTCACATGAGCCAACCCAGTATAAGTTTGCAGATTCAAAACTTAGAAAATCAGTATGGTGCACGTTTTTTTGACCGCACCAACAAAGGTGTCACTCTAACTAAAGAGGGTAAAATCTTCTACGCTCATGTGCGCAGTGTATTGGATATTCTGTCGAACGCCAAAGAGCAGATAAGTGCTTTAGCGAAGGATCAGAGAGGGCTTATTTATCTAGGTGCAACTCTTACAATTGGAGAATATATTCTTCCCAATATCCTAGCGTTCTTGTTTAAGACTCATCCGGACGTGGATTTTAAAGTGAAAATTGCTAACACAGAGTCAATTTCTCAAGATGTACTTGAGAAAAAGCTGCACATTGGATTGATTGAAGGACCAGTGCCTCAGCATAAAGACCTAAACGTCGAGAATTTCTGGGAAGATGAATTGGTCGTTGTCATTTCAAATTTCCATCCTTGGGCCTCAAGAAAAAGCATTACCCTTGCTGAACTTCCCAATGAGCGCCTTGTGACTCGAGAAGATGGTTCAGGAACTCGTAAGGTTATGGAGATGGCACTACAAGAGAGAGGTCTCGATCCAGATCAATTAAATGTTTCAATGGAATTAGGTAGTACTCAGGCCATTAAACAGCTGGTCTCGGCGGGGCTTGGGATTACCATCATATCTTCATTAACTGTCAGTCGAGAAGGGGATCAAAAACTATTTAAAACTCTAAAAATTCAAGATGCGCCTATTTATCGACCACTTAGTATCCTTACCAATGCCCGGACCACACAAACTAAGGATGAACGTATATTAATTAACCTACTCCATGATCATAGGTTACTTTCGGATGTTCTAAGCAGGGATTATAACGAAATTTTAGATCTCGAATAAGACGCACTCACAAGTTAGTGAAGTACTAGGAAGGACCAGGACAAGTTTATGGAAAAGGATTGCCGAATTGGACTCGTTCAGATGGAATCTAGGGTAGGGGACACTGAATATAATTTCAAGAACATTGCTAGTTTGGCTATGATAGCAAAGAAGCAGGATATCTCCATATTATGCTTTCCGGAATGTGTATTGGATGGTTATTCACCCCAGGATGCGGCAGAAATCGGGAATACCATCGATAGTCTCTGGATTAATCGCTTAAAAGAGTGCTCTGAAGACCTGGGAATGACTCTTTTGGTCGGTATGGTGGAAAAAAGACCAGATTCTAACAAGCCCTTTATATCACAAGTTATTTTATCTCCAAGTGAAGATCCTAAAGTTTATCGCAAAGTTCATTTGGGTCGAAGTGAATTGGATTATTTTACACCAGGAGATAGCTTTCCGGTTTTCTCTGCCCATGGTGCGACATTCGCCGTGGGAATCTGTTGGGACTGGCATTTTCCAGAAACGGCTGCTATCTATTCTCTCAAAGGTGCCGAGATTCTATTTGCTCCCCACGCTTCTCCTATGGTAGCTGGAGATCGAAAACAAATCTGGTTGCGTTATTTAGGCGCTCGTGCCTATGATAATTCTTTCTACCTAGGCGCTTGTAATTTAATAGGAAGTAATGGAAGATCTAAACAATTCAGCGGGGGAGCTTTAGTCATAGGCCCAAAGGGAGATCTGTTTGATCAGTCACAAATGAGTAAAGAAGGAATACTAGCAGCAACTCTTTCCGCAGATCGAATTAACCATATAAGACGCCCTGAACGCTCATCTATGCGAGATAGCTTCTTTTTAGCGGATCGACGCAAGGAACTTTATCATGAACTAATTGAACTGGATGTTATGACTAAATAAGAATATATAAAAACCCTTCCCATTATTAAGCTGGGAAGGGTTTTTGGCTTCTTTATACTAGTCAGAAAGTATAAACTTGCGTTATATACTTTACTAGTAAAGTGCACAACTAGGGAGTTCTCTTTATATTACCAGTTGTTGCGTGAACGAGGCTGGTAGCAGTCTCTGCAATAAACTGGACGTTCACCTGATGGTTGGAAAGGTACAGTGGTTTCTTTTCCACAGGTAGCACAAATAGCTGGGAACATTTCACGTGGCTGGCGAGAAAAACCGCCGCCATTATCTCTATTCTGCGCTTTTCGAGCAGCACGACATTCTGGGCAACGTCCAGGCTCATTCGTGAACCCTTTTTCCGCATAGAATTCTTGTTCTGAAGCTGTAAATTCGAAATCACGACCGCACTCTTTGCATACTAGAATTTTGTCACTAAACATTAAAAAACCTCCGCCTATTTATTACCCGCGACATGGGAAGTTCAGCATCTTCCCAGAGCCTTAGGCAATCGAGAAGCTTTATGGAAATCCTCAAGTACTTCGAGCATCTTCATTATAACGAAGTACAAAATATTAGTCAATGCTTCCCACCTTGATTTTGTCCTACATATTACCAAATTAGGATGATAGAAGGTGATAAATCTGGGGATTTGTGGGCATTATTAGGTTATAATTTGCACTATTTTGACATGCTAAAATTTTATAAATAATGCTCAGCGTCATAATGGGTGTCTTCTTGAATAACAATAAACCTATAGCCATCAAATTCAAAAGACAGGGGATGACCGCTTTGGAAAACGGTGTTGTTGAGATACTCCCGGAACGAATTCTTGGCATGCAGAGACTTGAGGCCTTATTCAAGGAAAAAGGCTATTTGATATGTCAGTCCAGTGGAGAAAAGATCTATGACTTTGAAGAGATAGTAGCGGTCTTTTTACCACTTAGTTCATCGACTGATCAGGTTATGGCTGTACGTGGTGATATGGCAACAGAATTCATGCATAAATGTCTTTTAAGTATTCCTTAAATACTAGTAATTGAAATTGGAATTAATTTGAATATGTTTGTCTCGGAAGTGTAGGTTTTAAGTAAGAAGGTTGGGCTATTTATTAGCTCAACCTTCAACACTTTTGAACAAACAGAAGAATCTTTAGATTAAATCAATGTTAAAATTTCTTCAAATTATTAAAGTTAGGACTAAAGACTAGGACTATATGGTCTTCAATCACGACTAATGCCTCATGGCTACATAAAGATTGTCAGCCTATAATCAAATTAATAAGTAACTCAGTAGATAATAAAGGAGGATAATGAGATGAAAGCAAAGATAATGGGGCTTCTTAAAGATGAAGAAGGCCAGGGAATGGTTGAGTATGGACTTATTATTGGACTTATATCAGTTATTGCAATATTAGCAGTTACTGGAGTTGGCACTAAGGTTTTGGCATATTTCACCAATGCAGAAGCAAGCATGCCCTAATAACATTTTCGCTTCATAAATAATTGCCTAATCTAGCGATATGGCATTTAACGCAGGCATTTATAATTAGTTGCCTTCATAACTAAAGAACCCTACTGCAACAGTAGGGTTCTTTATTCAAAGATGGGGGAGAGGATATGGGAGTGAATGAGCTTACTCTAGGATTAACTTTAGGAATAGCTGCTTTTACCGATTGGAGAGAGCACAAGATTTATAACAAGTTGTTACTTCCTGCCTTCACAATTGCACTTTTACTTAATACCTTACAAGATGGGGTATCAGGATTGACTAGTAGTCTATTAGGTGCAGCTATGGGTTTTGCCTTACTCCTTATCCCGTATCTTATGGGGGGGATGGGCGCAGGGGATGTAAAGTTGCTTGCAGTCATTGGAGCCTTTGGTGGAATAATGTTTGTTCTTACCAGTTTTCTTTACGGAGCTGTCATAGGCGGAGTCATTTCGCTCTATTTACTTGTTCGACGTCAAACTCTGGGAAATACACTTAAGTATTTCTTGCTCTTTTTTTTAATACTCAGAAAACCTCAACAGTTTTCTAATGCTATAAACAACACTAACAAAGAAAAATTTCCCTATGGTATAGCAATTGTTATAGGGACATTCATAGCTTTTTTCTTACCTTTAGGAGGATGGTCGCTATGATAAGGAAGCTGTATAAAGGAGAGAGAGGTCAAGCGATGGTGGAAATGGCCCTTGTCTTGCCCCTTTTATTTCTGTTACTTTTTGGAGTGATTGAGATGGGGCGCATCGGTTACTCCTATATCACTGTAAGTAATGCCGCAAGGGCGGGGGTTCGAGTCGCAACTGTCGGAGCAACTGACTCCGAGATTACTAGTTCTGTTATAGGTGCTGCACCCTCACTCAACTCAGCGAGTCTGTCGATTAGCATCACACCGATTGAATCTCTACGGTTATCTGGTCAAGGGGTAACTGTCCAAGTCAGTTATCCTGTACAACTTGTTATTCCGATCATCAGCAATGTATTACCTAATCCAGTTGTCGTAAGTGCCGCTACAGTTATGCGCATTGAATAGAAAGATACCATCCATTTCAAATAAGACGGAGGAGTGGTTATGGTTCAGATAAAATCTCCATTGGCTGAACGATGGAAACTACGGTTAAAAGAATGCAAACAACTATATTCCAAGAGCATGGCAGATCAATATGTACATTCTCACGACCGTGGGAGTGTCATCATATTAGTGGCCCTAGCTTTAACCGCCCTACTTGGCTTTTGCGCTATCGTAACAGATGTCAGTTTGATATACGCCCATAAAGCACATCTTCAAAACTCAGTAGATGCAGCAGCGCTTGCTGGTGCCCAGGAGCTTCCGAGCAATTCGAGCCTTGCGGAACAAACAGCCAGGTCTTATGCGACCCAAAACGGGACGCCAGATGTAAATGTTAGCTTTGATGCTGATAATGCAAAAATTGTAGTTCAAGCAACTAAACAAGTTCCTACTTACTTTGCCCGAATTTGGGGGATAACCGAAGAACAGATTTCAGTTTCGGCTGCGGCCATGATGGTTCCCCCTATAACACTATCAGGAGCAGTACCTCTTAGCATCCAAGAACAAGACCTGGTTTATGGACAAAAATATGTTCTTAAATCAGGAGGAGGGTCCGGAACTTCCGAGTGGTACCTTGACGATGACAAAAATAATAGTGTAATAAAATACGGAGAAGTTTCGGGAACCTCCGGGTGGTACGGTGCCTTGGAACTAACTGGTACTGGGGCCAGCTCCTATGAAACGGATTTAGCAAATGGGTATCAGGGAGAGCTACATGTAGGGCAGATTCTCGAGGTCAAACACGGAAATATGAGCGGGCCGACAGCAGAAGGGATCAACACTCGCTTAAATCGTGACACTCGCGTGCCTAAGAATACTATCGATGATTATGATAGGAGTGCTCCTCAAATCGTGTATATTCCTATTGTCAGAATTATTTCGGAAAGCGGCAATTCCATTCATGAAGTGCAAATCGTTGGATTTGCAGCTTTCTTTCTTGAAGGGGTTGCCGGAAACGGCAACAACTCCGTCGTAACTGGTTGGTTCATAGAGACCCTTGTCCCTAACGGACAGACATCGGGCAACCTAGCAGATCTATTAAGAACGGAACAGGATATGGAGAATGGGGTAGCAAGTAACAATTTCGGTTTATACACACCAAAACTCATCGCAAATTAAACCTTCTTTTAGTACATTTCAAGGTTTCTTTATCTTAATATTAAGCTTATTACATTTTTGAACAAGTTACTCATTTGAGGGGGGGATTACGTTGCAACGTAAAGGTTTTTTTCTTCTGGCGCTGATTTGTGGTCTTATCGCTTCTGGATCAATGTATATCTATCTGAACCAAGCGACACGAAAGCAACCCTCCGCACTTAAACCATTAGTTATTGTTAAAAAGGCTATTTCCGCTCGTACGATCATTGAGTCTAGTCAGCTGGAAGTTAAAGACGTTCCTATGGAAGCTTATCCCCAAGGAGGGTTTACCTCGATAAAAGATGTTCAGGGGTCTGTAGCTTTGCTGAATTTATCCGCAGGTGACTTAATCGTCGAGGCTATGCTTGAACGTAAAACGTTACAAAACCCTGGGGGTGAGATTTCTGCAGGAGGTACAACTGCCCTCACGGTTCCGAATGGGAAAAGGGCTGTAGCGATTCCGATAGGTCTGGTCAGTGGGGTGGGTTATGCAATAGAACCTGGAGATTATGTCGATGTTCTAGTTACATTAGACATTAAACATTCTGCAGATTCACAGGATGTAACCGTGACGACACTCGCTGCTCAGGATGTCTTAGTTTTAAGCGTGGGGAAAAGTCTCGTCGATGAGAAAGCTAAAGTTGAATCAAAATCCTACACATTAGCCCTCAGTGTCCCACAAGCAATGGCGGTTACCCTAGGCAGTGAAAAAGGAAGTCTTCGTTTATTATTGCGTAATCCGGCTAATAAGGAAATTCGTCAAGATCCCCCATTCACGGGCGATATATTTCTTGATGCAAACTATTTTAACAACTATAAGTAAGGAGGAGCGACTATGAAGCGCATTAATGTGTTAATTGTGGATGATATTAGTGACACTCGAGATAGTATCAGGCGGCTTCTCCAGTTCGAGGATGATATTGACGTTGTGGGTGAAGTTGGATCTGGTTCCGAAGCCATCTTATTTTCAGAACGAAATCGACCGGATATCATTTTAATGGATATTAATATGCCTGAAATGGATGGTATAAGGACCACCGAACTCATTGCCCAACGTGCTCCAGAATGTTCCGTGATTATCATGTCAGTTCAAGGAGAGCAAGCATATCTGCGTCGAGCCATGATGGCTGGAGCTCGAGAATACATTGTCAAACCCTTTACAGGGGATGAACTGGCAAGTGTTATCGCTAAAGTCTATGAAATGGATCAACGCAAAAGAGATGTCTTTGTAAATCTAACTAAGGTTGCTTGTGAAACAAATACCAGAAATGCAGAAATCATCACTTTCTTCAGTACCAAAGGTGGGGTCGGAAACACGACAATAGCAACAAATTTAGCGGTGCAATTAGCGAGTACAGGCAAATGGAGGGTTCTGTTAATTGATTTTAATCTTCAATTCGGTGATGTTGCAGTCTTTTTAAACCTTATTCCTAAACGATCCATTGCCGATCTAGCCCAATCCGGAACGATTAAGTACTCTGAGATTCAGCCCTACTTCCTGACCCATTCTTCTGGGCTTCAGGTTTTGGCTGCCCCTACCCGCCCGGAATATGCTGAACTGGTCACTGCAGAGCATGTCGAACAACTATTCAATGAGGTAAGAGATAAGTTTGATTATATAATCTGCGACAATGCCAGCCGATTCGATGACATTAGCCTGGTTAGCCTTGATGCTGCAACTCAGATTTGGTTAGTTTTAGCAATGGATGTGCCCACTCTTAAAAATGCCAAACTTAGTCTTGAGGTTTTAGAAGGGCTTCATTATACTTCAAAAGTTCAAGTTGTTCTTAATCGCTCAAGTAAAGAAATGGGGATGAACCCCCAAGATGTTGAGAAAAGCCTCAACGTCAAAATTAATTATGACATTCCAAGTGATGGGCGGGCTCTGGTTGCCGCCCTTAATCAGGGTGTGCCATTTGTAACCTCTCATCTACAGAGTAAAGCGTCTGAAGGAATTCGGAACATGGCAAGAAAACTTACATCTTCGCAAGAAGCTTCGACTAAGAACGAGGTTAAGAAGCAGGACCATAAAAATCGAGGTGCTTTAAAGGGACTTATTAGAGTGTTCGGATTTTAAAGGAGGGCTGCGAGCATGTCTTTGCTAAAACGCTTAGAAAAAGAGAAGGTTCATATACCTGAAGAGCCTAGGAACGAGCATAGGGCAGTTCGCCCTATTCCCCAAGCTGATCCATGGCGTGAGTTTAAAAGCAGCGTCCACCATGAAGTCATCAACGCCTTAGATAAAATTAACAATCAAGATCTTAATACCGAGACCTTGCAACCGATAGTTGAGCACACCCTTGATATTCGAGCTGATGCCTTAGGGCTAACTCCTCCTAGAACGGAACGTCAGCGCCTGACCCAAGAGGTTATGGATGAAATACTGGGCTTAGGTCCGATTGAACCTTTGCTTCAAGATCCTTCTATTAATGAAATTATGGTAAATGGTCCTCGACAAGTATACGTTGAAAGAAAAGGAAAGCTTGAACTGACTGGGGTGACGTTTTACGACGATGCTCACGTTTTGCATATAATGGAAAAAATTGTTGCGCCTTTAGGTCGGCGTATTGATGAAAGCCAACCTATGGTGGATGCTCGATTACCTGATGGTTCCAGGGTTAATGCGATAATACCCCCACTGGCTTTATATGGACCCGTATTGACCATTCGAAAGTTTTCTAAAATACCCTTTGGTATAGAAGATTTGGTAGGCTTCGGTACGTTGACTCAGGAAATGGCAGAATTCATCGATGCCTGTGTTAAAGCACGATTAAATATCATTGTCTCCGGAGGAACAGGGTCAGGGAAGACAACCACCCTGGGAGTGATCTCAGCGTTCATTCCGGAAGATGAACGTATTATTACTATTGAAGATGCCGCAGAACTTCAACTTCGACAAACCCATGTTGTCGCACTGGAAACTCGCCCGGCGAACATTGAAGGTAAAGGTGCAATCGTAATCAGAGATCTCGTACGTAACGCTTTACGGATGAGACCAGAACGAATTATCGTGGGAGAAGTTCGAAGCGGAGAAGCCTTAGATATGTTGCAGGCTATGAATACCGGTCATGATGGCTCACTTACTACCGGCCACGCCAATACTCCTCGGGATATGCTCTCTCGTCTAGAAACCATGGTCTTAATGGCAGGTATGGATCTACCTGTAAGAGCAATTCGTGAGCAAATTTCAAGTGCTATAGATGTTATTGTTCAACAGAGTCGCTTGCGGGACGGTAGCCGGAAAATTACTCATATTACTGAAGTCATGGGGATGGAGGGAGATGTTATTGTACTACAAGACATTTTCCGTTATGAGCAAATCGGTATCGAGAAGCAGGGGAAAGTTCAGGGGCATTTCCGGGCTACTGGGATTCGACCGCATTTTATAGATAAACTGATTACTGCTGGACAAATCCTTCCTGATAATATTTTTTCAAATTAGTCGTATCCTTTCACTTCCTTGAGAAAGGGGGACATCTATGCTAAAGGGGATGCCTCAAACTCTGTTACTGATTTCAGTAAGCGCAACGTTTCTAACGATTTACCTCGGAATTCTCGCCCTTGTTCATCGAGGCGAAACCCTCGAAGTAAAGCTTCAACGGTTTACTGCCTTGCGAGCACCTATAAACATTGAGACTGATAAACGAGATTTAAAATACTTACTCAAACGATTAGGGCGTTTCGCTCCACGTCGTTGGAGTGAAGGTTTAGACCTTGAATTGATACGTGGGAATATACCAATTAATGGTGGAGAGTTTTTGATTCTCCAAGGCTTTTTAACCATGTTATTCTTTCTGCTGGGATTTGCCTTGACACAAAAAATCTATGGTGGGATTCTGTTTTCCATCGTTGGCTGGTTGCTTCCCCGATTATGGCTAAAATCTGCCCAAAACAAGAAACGTCGTCAATTTAATAGTCAACTTGCAGATGCGTTGTTAGTTCTAGCCAACTCTCTAAGGGCCGGTTTTAGCCTCCTGCAAGCTATGGAAATGGTTAGCCAAGAAATGCCTAACCCTATATCAGGAGAGTTCCAGCTTGCCTTGCGAGAAATGACCTACGGTACTGCCACGGAAACTGCACTGGTACATCTATCTGAACGAGTGGGCAGTGATGTCTTAGACCTTCTCGTGACTGCCATGCTGATTCAGCGTCAGGCAGGAGGAAATTTAGCAGAGGTACTTCTAAATATCCATGCCACTATCCAGGATCGTTTACGTATCCAGCAAGAAATTAAGACCCTTACCGCCCAAGGACGAATGTCAGGATATATTATTGCCGCCCTGCCCTTTGCCATAGCAGCTGTTCTAAGTGTACTTAATCCCAACTATCTTTTCGTACTATTTAGTCATCCCATTGGCTGGGCCCTGCTTGCTGGAGGACTTATCTCACAATTGATTGGCTTTATACTAATTAAAAAGATAATTACCATCGAGGTTTAATAAGACAAACTAAGATGGAACGTTCTTTAAAAGGGGGTAGCTCCATGGAATTGCCCATTATAGTACTAAGCGTTTTTGGCACTGTTTGTTTTACGTTTCTTGCTGTCCTTTCTAATATCCAAGAAAAGAAGAAACAAGAGCGTATTTCAAGGGCATTAGGACAAAGAGAAATGATAATTGAAGTGGATGTACGTCCTTTAAGTGAACGTGTACTGCGTCCTCTGCTCCATAAATTTGCGCACCGTCTAACGAGTTTAACTCCCAAAGGAGACAAAGAGCGCACAACTACTAAGCTCAGTGCAGCTGGATTATCAGGTCAATGGGAAGAGGTGGAATGGAAAGGTTTACAATATGCCTTGAGTGTCCTACTTTGTCTTTTGCTTTTTGGGTTGTTTTCCTTAATGAAGGTTGGGTTGCTGATAAGAATAGGCATGGGGATAAACGGGCTATTGCTTGGCTATATTCTGCCAAATTATTGGTTGAAGGTTAAAGTCAGACAACGCCAAAGGGAAATCGAAAAGACGTTGCCTGATGTCCTAGATCTTTTAACAGTTAGCGTGGAGGCAGGCCTTGGATTTGATGCAGCGTTACTGAAAGTTGTAGAGAAACAAAAAGGGGTGCTTGCAGAGGAATTCCTAAGGGTTCTTCAAGAAATCAAAATGGGACGACCTCGGCGGGAGACGTTAAGGGCGCTGGCAAAACGTAACAAACCTGCTGAAGACCTTAGTAATGTGGTTGCATCCCTTGTTCAAGCAGATCAACTGGGGATATCAATTGGTGGTGTTTTGCGTAATCAAGCTAAACAAATCAGGCAGAAACAACGGCAGCGAGCAGAAGAAAAAGCTCAAAAAGCTCCGGTAAAAATGATGATTCCCTTAGTTTTTTTCGTCTTTCCCTGCATCTTTATCGTTGTGCTGGGACCTGCAGTGATTCAAATAATTGAGATACTGAAGTAGCTAGAGGGAGATGTCGCTGTGAACTATGGACAAATGCGTAATTTACGAACAGGCCAGGTTATTGCTGAGCAAGTATGGATAGCAGACTCGTATTGGACCCGATTACTTGGTCTTCTCGGTCGTTCCGAGCTAGCCCCTAGTAAAGGGCTTTGGATTAAGCCCTGCCGGCAAGTTCATATGATTGGTATGAGGTTCTCAATTTCAGTATGGTATTTAGATAAATCGGGGCAAGTATGTGGAATCATTGATGAGCTGCATCCATGGAAAGTATCTCCATACATGAGAAAGGCCTTAAGTATTCTTGAATTACCAGTGGGCTGGGGAGAAGCAACTAATACTGTACTTGGAGATAAGCTGGTTTGGGAAGAAAACCCTGTGGGTAACCCTTAGTTTTAATCTGTCTCAAAAAATGCCGATATAAGATTAGCCATTGCCAAGTGGTCTTTAACTCCTCCAAGTTCGCGCAAGGAGTGCATCCCTAGGATTGGGTTTCCAATATCCACTGAACGAATATCGAGGTGGGTGCTGGAGATTGGGCCAATGGTGGAGCCCCCTCGTTCATCAGAACGATTGACAAACGTTTGGACGGGAACGTTTGCTAATTGACAGAGCGCAGTAACGATTGCCGAAGATTCTGCATCTGTTGTGTAATTCTGATTGGCACTTAGTTTGATTACTGGACCGCCATTAAGGATGGGTCGGTTAGTGGGATCGTGTTTTTCACTTGAGTTAGGATGTAAAGCATGGGCCATATCAGCAGATATAAGAAAAGAATGCTCTAAGGCTTGGAAATAGTTTTCTCGGTCTTTTTTTTGTGCAAGCATAATTCGTTCTAGAACATGATAGAGAAGAGGAGAAGCCGCACCTTGTCTTGAAGTGCTGCCGCACTCTTCATGGTCAAAGCAAACTAGAACTTGGGTAGCTAAAGATGGTTTTGCCTGGGTAATTGCATACATACCTGCATGAATCATTGCTAGATCATCAAGACGAGAACTGGAGATAAATTCTTGTTGCAGCCCGACAAAACACCCTTTTTCAGATTCACAGAGGAACAAATCAAAATCTAGAATATCCTCAGGCAGACAATTTAGGGTTTCGGCGAGAAGATTAATTAGTACACCACCTTTTTCCAGACCCTCCGTGATTTGAGCCAATAAGGGGAGCATATCCTTTTGTTTGTTCAATTCTAAGCCTTCATTAACTTTTCGGTTCATATGAATCGCAAGATTGGGTATTACCAGTAAAGGACGATCACTATGGAATAACTTTATTTGAGGAGAAAAGGGAGATTCTCCGCGCAGGATAATTCGACCCGCCAACGAAAGCGGACGGTCTAGCCATGTATTTAGGATGGGACCTCCATAGGTTTCGACATTTAATTTAAGATAATGTCCTTCTACAGAAATCTCCGGTAAGGTTTTAACTCGAAAACTGGGGCTGTCTGTATGTGCGGCAAGGAGACGAAACCCATGTTGTTCTGGCTCGCCTTGGCCGACTATAAAAGCAATTAGAGCAGAATTATTTCGAGTCACAAAGAACTTTCCCCCAGACGTTAATGACCATTTCTCGTTCATGGATAACTCACGAAATCCTTGAGGAACGAGGAACTGCTTAATGCGTTCCACCGCATGAAAAGCAGAAGGGCTTTCCTCGATGAAATCTAGAAGTGCTTGAGCAAAGTTTCGTTCTGTAACGTTGATATAGTTTTTCATACATTCGACCACCTTTCATTGGGTTTCTTCGAATATTTTCTGTCAGCTATTGAAGGTGCAGGACATTAGACATATTATATAGAAAGATTTCGAAAGATCAACTTTAATGATGAAGAATTGTGGGATGAAAATGGAAATAGATATGAGGGATGTTCATTTCCAAACATTTGAACATATTAACTTAGAAAAGATCACAGAAGTGTGGAATAGATGCTGGCGCGGGTACTACTACGATATGTCCTATTCACATGAACTTATGAAAGTGTGGCTTGATTTAAGTCACGTCTCTTTATCACATTCGATTGCTGTACTAATCAATCATCAAGTTGTTGGCTTTGCTTTGTTATCAATAGATGGCAGTGATGGCTGGATTGCTGGAGCATGTATAGATCCTAATTACCGAAGAAACGGTCTTTTTAGCGTCCTAATGCGTTCTCAACTAAATTTGGCGGGTTCTATCCATCTAAAACGAGTTTATTTAGAGGTCCTTGAACAAAATCCTGCACGATTAGTATATCAAGCTGTTGGTTTTACGTGTGTACGACAGCTTAATGTCTATCGTAATCAACCCAAAATAGATCTAGAGAGGAGAGCAGGTAAGGTTCATTCCGTTGGAATTATACCCCTAGAGCAATACTTTAATTGCCGAAGCCTTGCTTGTTTTAATCCAGCCTGGCAACGCAGAGAAGGATATTTGAGACGTCATAATAACATTTTGGCGTTCATAAGCTCAACAGGAACAGCGGGTGCCTTATTCGCCAGAGACCTAAGGGGTCCGTTACTGGATATCTGGAGTGCTGATTCAGCGGGAGCAGAAGAGGTACTCCCCACGATACTTCAATGGTCAGGCGAATCATTGTCACTTATCAATCAACCGAATGATTTCATTTCTAACTATCTTAAAGACTATGGTATTAACCCCAGTTTAAAGCAAATCGAAATGTGTGCGGAACTGTCATAACTGCCATTCTATAAACATAAGTTAGTATAGTCCGGATGAATTGACGTGAAAAGAGGGTCGCTTTTTGGTAATTTCTATCGGGCAAGAATGTAGACAATTTATATTTTTTGAAAAAACTTGTATTTTTAGAAAGAAAGGTATATACTTAATAAGTTAACCGAGAAACTTTGAAAGGAGATTTTATGAAACAAAAAGAAAAAATTATGATTAATGCGATTTTAGAATCAATCGGTCTCGAATCCATTAAGTCAACTCAAACTGAAAAGGCAAGTTCATAATGTAAGGATAAGTAGTTACAGAAAGGGAGCGGTATTTTGACCCGGATTCTAATCCTAAAGTGTAACCTAAGCAACTTAAACCCATTCGGAAATAGCCAAGTATAAAAGCGAGATTCTTATTTTTAAGAACCTCGCTTTTATACTTGACAACAATAAAGGTATTTATGTTAAGACTAAAGAAATGTAGATGAAGAAAAAACAAGAATAGATGGGTAAACGTACGGATAATTTAATTTTATGGAGGGGTTTAAATGGCATTATCAGTACTGGGAATTGCATGCAGTCCGCGGCGCAATGGTAACACAACGAGATTACTATTAGAAGGAATGAAAATTGCTCAGACTGAAGGACACAGGACTGAATTGGTTTTTCTTTCAGACCTGAGAATGAATCCCTGCCTAGGATGTGGTGCTTGCTCAGCTGAAGGAGTTTGTGTCATTAAGGATGATATCCCAAAGCTTCAAGAAAAACTAACGAATGTTGACCGCTTAATTCTTGCTGCACCAATCTATTTTATGGGTGTAAATGCCCAAACGAAAATAATGATCGATCGTATGCAAACCTTCTGGGCGCGTAAATACCTTCTAAATCAAACACTTGTCAGGCCATCCGGGCCGGAACGAAGTGGTATTTTTATTTCAACAGCGGGCACACAACTACCGAATTTATTTGATTGCGCGGAACGTTCTGTCAAGACATTTTTTCATATGTTAGACATTAAGTATGCTCAATCCTGCCTTTATAGTAATGTAGATAAGGCAGGAGATATTGAAAAATCTCAGTCATCATTTATTGAAGTTCGTGAGGCTGCCCAAGCTCTCTTAATTCCCTAATTTCAAACTAGTTCAAAAAATCTTGCTAGTCGAATCCTTGCCTATTATGGTATACTAATTGACAGTATTATAGTAAATGATGGAAAGGAACCGTGTCTCATGCAACAAACCTCTAATCCTATGAACTTGCCTAAAATTGCGATTGTAACTGACAGTACAAGTGATCTTGATTCTAAGATGACTAAGGAGTTTGGAATTGAGATTCTGCCTTTGCATGTGGTGTACAAGGATCGAGAGTATCTTGATGGAGTTAATATCCAACCTAATGAAGTTTATGACAATATGGATATTGAAGTTCCTACGACATCATTACCTTCGCCTGCGGAAGTATCTAATTTATTAAATCGACTTAGAGACGACAACTATACACATGTTATCTCTATGCACATCTCAAGCGGCTTAAGCGGAACTTATGAAACAGTTTGTCAGGTAGCCAATGAATATAAAGACATGAAGATTGAAGTGTTGGATTCAAAAGCACTTTCCATGGGTCTCGGTTTTCCTGTTTTGGAGGCGGCTCGTGAACTTCGCAAATCGATGGATTTTCAAGCTGCGATCAAGGTGGCTAAGACCGTTTCTCAGCAAACTAAACTCTATTTTGTCTTATCAACCTTAGAATATCTTAAACGGGGTGGACGTATCGGATATGTTTCGGGTACTGTTGGTGAGCTGCTTAATATAAAACCCATCATTTCTATTAATTCCGAAGGAAAATACATAACTCATGCAAAAGTCCGGGGGAGAGATCAATCCCTAAAAAAATTGTTTGATATACTTACCGAAGGTACTGGGAATGGCCTGTTCAATGTAGCTATTGTTCATGGTGGAGCAGAACAGGAAGCTCGTAAACTCTGGCAAAAGGCCAAAGAACTTCCCAATATTAAGGAATTATTATTTAATCAGATTAGCCCAGTTATGGGGGTTCATACAGGTCCGGGACTTGTTGGTGTTATTATATCTCCAGTTATTACAGCTCAGTCTTAGACTGAGCTTATTTCTTTGGCATGATCAAAACAAGTAACCTGTCCCCTTGTTTCTCTCGAAACAAGGGGACAGATTACCTGTCTCTCTAATTAAGCCTTCTTGTTCAGCTATTACAGAACTAGTTCTCTTGTTTAATTTAAGCGGAATATGCTATACTCACTCTAAAAGGGAAGATTATCCAATAGTCTACTAAAACATTGACGATATTAAGGAGGTATGCTGGTTTGAGCATCATCGAAGATCGCTATCGCTTGTGGTCAGAAAACCCCTATTTTGAGGAAGAAATTCGGCAAGAACTAAGTCAAATCACCGATCCACAAGAAATTGAGGACCGTTTTTATACTGATTTGGAATTCGGCACGGGCGGATTAAGAGGAATTATTGCTGCTGGCACAAATCGCATAAATAAATATGTTATTCGAAAGGTAACCCAGGGGTTGGCAGAATGTGTTTGTGATCATGGGGAAGAAGGCAAGCAACGCGGGGTTGTAATTGCTTACGACTCACGCAGGTACTCACCGGAATTTGCCCTCGAAGCAGCCTTGGTTCTGGCAAAGAATAACATTAAAGTCTACCTCTTTGATGCCCTTCGACCGACGCCGGAACTTTCGTTTGCGGTTCGCCATTTGCATGCTTTAGCAGGGATTGTTGTGACGGCAAGTCATAATCCTAAAACCTATAACGGGTACAAGGTGTATTGGGATGACGGCGGACAAGTTCCTCCTGTAAAAGCCGATCAAATTCTGGCCCGCATTAATGCTAGGGAAAGCTGGTTAGGAATCGAACCTATGCCGTTAGAAGAAGCTAAGAGCTGCGGTCTTCTTCAAATCATTGGTGAAGAAATCGATCAACCATATCTTGCTCGTGTCCAGGAACTAGCCTTACACCCGGATCTCGATGCCGAAAAGGGGAAGGAACTTAAAATCGTCTATACTCCTCTGCATGGGGCAGGGAATGTACTGGTCCGAAGGGCGTTATCTGAACTCGGTTTTAGTTCTGTCAACGTCGTACTCGAACAAGAGCTTCCTGATCCAGACTTCACGACCGTTCCTTATCCTAATCCGGAAATCCCGGCAACCTTTGAACTGGCGAGAAAATACGGATACGAGATGAACGCCGATCTGCTCTTAGCAACAGATCCAGATGCTGATCGTTTAGGAGTAGCTTTACGTACGCCTCAAGGTGACTATATACAGCTTACAGGTAATCAGATTGGGGTATTATTAACCTACTATATCTTGTCTCAGAAAAAGGCCTTAGGAACACTTCCGGAAAATTCAACAATTATTAAGACGGTTGCCTCAACGGATTTGGCAGATGATGTTGCCCGATATTTCAATGTACACGTTGAGAACGTGCTGACAGGGTTTAAATTCATTGCTGAAAAAGAACGAGAAATGGAAGAGGCTGGTTGGGGGACGTTTCAATTTGGTTTCGAAGAAAGTTACGGATACCTAGCCGGGGATTTTGTGCGAGATAAAGATGCAGTGATTGCTTCAGTCTTGTTAGCTGAAGCTGCCCTTTATTACCAACAAGTTGAGGGTCGCAGTTTCTTTGATGTTCTTGAAAGTATCTATCAACAATTTGGTTATTTCCTTGAGGATCAGGAGTCTCTTGCTCTTGAAGGTAAACGTGGCAAAGAGGAAATGGCCTTAATTATGAATTCATTTCGTCAAGAGGAGATTCTCGAACTGTCTGGAATGCCTATTAAGAGATTTGATGACTATGAGCATCGACTTAGTAAAGATTTAAGCACAGGTCAGACCTATCCTCTTAAACTTCCTCGTTCGAATGTTTTAAGGTATTCTTTCACAGCGGGAGGATTTGTCATGGTACGACCTTCTGGGACGGAACCTAAAATTAAATTTTACTTTTCAGTTAAAGCGGATACTCTAGCAGATGCGACGGATCGTCTTCGTAAACTAAAGGAAGAGCTTATGCATCGTATCACCCAAATTAGGTCTGTCTAGTGAAGGATTTTTGTTCTATTCGTCGAATAATCCCGAGATAGGTAGATGTAAGTGTGCCTTAGCTCCTTGGCTTTTTCCAGTTGCTTGGTGCAGTGATTTCCTAAATGTGTCTGCCGAAAAGGGAGAGTTTCTCAAATGCAAATTAGGGACGATTGGTTCGCCGTTGTTAATCCGCACTCTGCTAATGGCAGCACCCGAAAACGATGGCCGCTGTATCTGAAACGACTTAGAGATGAAGGCTTTAATATTGACTTTGAATACACGTCCAGGCCTGGAGATGCAATTCTGATTACACAAAAAGCTCTATTGAACGGATGTACTCATATCATCTCTGCCGGTGGAGATGGGACAATGAACGAAGTGGTTAATGGCTTCTTCTTAGAGGGTCAACTTATTAATCCACAGGCTGAACTTGCCGTTTTTTCACATGGTACGGGATGCGACTTTATTCGCACATTACAAATCTCCAAAGGAATTGAGGGGTTTGTTAACGTCCTGAAACAAGGTCGCATACAGAAGGTTGACGTGGGAGAAGTCCAGTTCTATGATGATAATGGCCTGAAGCTTCATCGTTATTTTCTTAATGTCGCAGACGTTGGTTTAGGTGGGGAGACAGTCGCACGGGTTAATCGGCAAAGTAAGTTTCTAGGAGGTAAACTATCCTTTCTTATCGGATCAATCCTAAGTATTCTTCGCTATCGCAATAAAGTTATGAGTTGTGAAATTGACGGAAAACTTAGCTGCAATGGCAGGCTCAACAGCATTATGGTTGCCAACGGTCGGTATATTGGTGGAGGCATGATGATCGCTCCCCATGCCGAGATTAATGATGGATTCTTTGATGTGGTTGTCTTGGGCAACTTTTCAACTTGGACCATCTTACGGCATATTCCAAAGATCTATCGAGGCACTCATCTTAAAATTCCTGGGGTTAGTGTACAGCGTGGTCGTTCTGTTGTTATCACTTCAGCTGAAAAGATTCTACTTGATATTGATGGAGAACAACCGGGTCAAGGACCCATCCAATTTAAACTTAATCCTAGTATCTTGCGTTTGTGGGGATAGGGAAACCCAGGAATTTGCATTAAATCAGGGATAGATAGTCATAGGTGTTCTATGACTATCTATCCCTGATTTCAGTTATAAGCCTCAAGCGACCTTACATACTGGGAGAAACAGGATTTTCATAACAAAACAAAATTAATCAAAGGTCAATATTGGTCAAAATAATCCCTGACCAATATTGACCTTTGATTTAAAAAGGACTATAATTTTGATAACAAGGAAAAATACTCTAGTATAACTATAAAAATAATAGCAAGATAATAATCGATAAAGGTTATTAAACCAAAAAAAATAATGCTGATGGGGTGATAAGCATGGATTTTAAAGATTATTACGTCAGCCTAGGTGTTTCACCTGATGCCGACGAAAAAACCATAAAGAAAGCTTACCAGAAACTAGCCAAAAAATATCATCCGGATGTTAATCCCGGTGATAAAGCCGCTGAAGAAAAATTTAAAGAGGCAACTGAAGCATACCAAGCTATTAGTGATCCGGAAAAACGCCGTAAGTATGATGAATTACGACAAGATTATCAACAATGGAAAGCTCGTGGAGGGCGCGGAGATTATAATTGGGATCGATGGCAGTCTAATCCTGGTGGAGGCGGAGGGCATACTTATACCATGTCTCCTGAAGATTTTGCAGAAATGTTTGGCGGCGCTGGGAGGACAGGTGGGTTTAACTTTGGAGGGGAAGGATACTCAGACTTTTTCTCAACTCTTTTTGGAGGAATGGGAGGACAGAGCCGCGGGTTCGGTGGAGGTCCTAATGTAGCGCGCCCCCGTCAAGGTCAGAACGTTGAAGTTGAAGTTCAAGTGACTCTTGAAGAATCTTATACCGGAACGACCAGAGTAATTCGAACTGGGGAAAAACAAATCGAGGCCAAGATCCCGAAAGGGGTTAGGACAGGTTCCAAGGTACGACTTTCAGGGCAAGGGGGTCCTGGGATTAATGGTGGATTAGCGGGGAATCTCTATTTAATCATAACTGTTAGCCCTCATTCTTATTTTGTTCGTGAGGGAGATGATTTGAGAGCAGAGATTCCCATTGACTTCTACCGTGCCTTAATAGGTGGAGAGGTTAGTGTTCGGACTCTTAGCGGTGAGGTGCTGCTCAAAATACCACCACAAACCCAAAGTGGGAAAAAATTTCGCTTAAAAGGAAAAGGGATGCCAAGTTTAGAAAAGCCCTCGCAACACGGGGATCTCTTGGTCGTTGTTTCAATTGTTCTACCAGAAAACATGAGCGAGCAAGAGCTCACTGCCCTTCGTGATCTGGCGGATAAACGAGGAATTACAGTGTAATGTAGGTAAAAATGTAGCTAATTGATAACAAGCTTGAAAAGGAGTGAAAGATTATGTCTTTTGATACTAACCGTTTTACCCAGAAATCTCAGGAAGCGATTGCAAGTGCTCAAACAATGGCGGAACGCAACGGTAACAGTATGGTTGAACCCGAACATCTTTTGCTCTCCCTTTTAGAGCAAGGAGATGGCGTCGTTCCTCAAGTACTGACTAAAATAGGAATAGCAGTTGGAGCGCTCATTCAAACAATTCGTCAAGAAATAAACCGTTTCCCCCGCATTAGCGGAGGAAATGTGCAATTGAGTATCTCTCCCCGCTTAAGGACGGTCTTAGTAGCCGCTCATGATGAGATGGCGCCCTTTGGAGATGAGTACGTCAGTACTGAGCATTTACTGCTTGGGATTTTAAGTAAGGCTGGAGGGGCTGCTGAACAAACCCTAAAGCAAGTTGGGTTAACTCGGGAAAAATTGCTTCAAGCTTTACGTGAGGTGAGAGGCACCCAACGAGTCACTAGTCCTAATCCTGAAGGTACCTATGCTGCCCTTGAGCAGTATGGACTTAACTTAGTCCAACAGGCACGGCGCGGAAAGCTTGATCCAGTGATTGGTCGTGACGAGGAAATCCGCAGAGTGATTCAAACTCTATCCAGGAGAACTAAAAATAATCCCGTCCTGATTGGTGAACCAGGGGTTGGTAAAACAGCCATAGTTGAAGGATTAGCTCAGCGGATTGTCAGGGGAGACGTTCCGGAGGCAATTAAAGATAAACAAGTGATTGCTCTCGATTTAGGAACCTTAATTGCGGGAGCTAAGTACCGTGGAGAGTTTGAAGAACGCTTAAAAGCTGTTCTTAAAGAAATCCAAGACCGCGATGATGTAATTTTATTTATTGACGAGCTGCATACAGTTGTTGGGGCCGGAGCTGCAGAAGGGGCGATGGATGCCAGTAATATGCTTAAGCCGATGCTTGCTCGAGGAGAGCTTAGTATGCTTGGGGCGACAACTCTCGCAGAGTATCGCAAGCATATCGAGAAAGATGCTGCTCTCGAACGTCGTTTCCAACCTATTATGGTGGAAGCGCCTACGGTAGAAGATACAATTTCCATTTTGCGTGGTCTTAAAGAACGTTACGAAACTCACCATGGAGTCAGAATAACCGATGGGGCAATTATTGCTGCTGCTGTACTTTCAGATCGATATATTAGTGATCGTTTCCTTCCGGATAAGGCAATTGATTTAATCGATGAAGCTGGAGCGCGCATGCGAATGGAGATTACAAGTGATCCTTATGAGTTGGATCAAATTAAACGTCGAATACTGCAACTTGAGATTGAACGAGAAGCCTTGAAAAAGGAAAAGGATGATGCTAGTAAAGAACGCTTAGCAAAAATTGAGGAAGAGTTAGGAAATCTTAAGGAAGAACGGTCTGGAATGGAGGCACAGTTGCAAGGGGAACGCGAAATATTGGTTCGGATTCAACAACTTAAAGAAGAAGTTGATCGTTCCCGTACGTTGATGGAGCAAGCTCAACAGCAATTAGATTATAATAAGGCTGCAGAACTTCAATACGGCATTATCCCAGGTTTAGAAAAAGAACTAAAAGCGACGGAAGAAAAACTGCAAGTCAAGCAGAATAGCCTATTAAAGCAAGAAGTCTTAGAACAAGATATCGCTGAGATTGTAGCAACCTGGACTCATGTTCCAGTTTCCAAACTTATGGAAAGTGAAATGCAAAAGCTTGTTCACATGGAAGAGCGAATTCATCAAAGGGTCATCGGTCAAGAGGAAGCTGTTAAAGCTGTTGCTGATGCTGTACGAAGAGCACGAGCTGGGCTTCAAGACCCAAACCGCCCCTTGGGATCCTTCCTGTTCTTAGGTCCTACGGGTGTCGGGAAAACTGAGCTTACAAGGGCATTAGCAGAGTTTCTCTTTGATGACGAACAGGCTATGGTCAGGATTGATATGTCCGAATATATGGAAAAGCATACGGTGTCACGTTTGATTGGAGCCCCTCCCGGTTACGTAGGTTATGAAGAGGGAGGACAGCTCACTGAAGCTGTTCGGCGTAAACCCTATAGTGTCATTCTCTTTGACGAAGTAGAGAAGGCCCATAGTGATGTTTCTAATGTTTTGCTGCAATTGCTTGATGATGGAAGGTTAACGGATGGTCAGGGTCGCATAGTAAACTTTAAAAATACGGTAGTCATTCTAACCAGCAACATTGCGAGTCCGACGATTCAGGATCTGACTCAACGCAACGCCTCCAAGCAAGAAGTACGAGCCTCGATCAATGAGGAACTACGCCATTATTTTCGACCAGAATTTCTGAACCGTCTTGATGAAACGATTGTCTTCCATCCTCTAGGACGAGAGCATATCGGACGAATCGTTGAAATTCAGTTAGGACAGTTACGTAAACGTTTGAGTGAAAGTAAGCTGACGCTAGAATTGACAGAAAAGGCGAAAGAACAACTGACGAATGAAGGGTATGACCCCATCTACGGAGCCAGACCGCTCAAACGAGTCATTCAACAGCGACTGCAGAATCCTTTAGCCCTCAAACTATTGCAAGGAGATTTTAAAGCTGGACAGGAGATTCTTGTTGACGTTGATCAAACGGGTAATTATGGGTTTTCTACCAGGAAAGAGTCAGTGATTCTCTAAAAGGATTGGCCCTTTAACGTTTTATCCCAATTAGTTGACTTGAGAGATTAGAAAAACCTAAGAGAGTCGGGGAGCATAACAAACAGTTAAGCCCCGGCCCTTTTCTTTTTATTACGAAACACTAACAGAAATCGAAAGGCTCAAAGGATCTCCTCGAAAACTTGGCTTCTTTTGAAGACTAATTGTATAATGTAGTTAGCTAAGTTGAAAAGTAAAGTGAGGAGAATTATGTGCCCCATACAATACCGATTAACTTCCCCATTTGGCAAGGACAAGAAGGGGAAGGACGTTGTCAGATTTCATTAATCCTCCAAGATACTGGGGATGGTCTAAATGCACTTCTGATCGGTGGGGAAAAACCCCATGTCGGTGGAGTCGTCCTGGCTCTTCCGCGTCCGAGCCTACGAGGGGAAGGATGGAGTGCAGATGTATATATCACACCGGTGCCCGGCCACAAAGATGTGGAAGTTGCAAAGAGGGTTGCCGCATCCTTGGCGCGTGAACTCCAATACACTGTTGTGGTGACTGCCGGAATTCACTCGGACAACCTTTGTCCTGAGGAACTGAGCCAAATCATTGGACACTGTGAGAAACTAACTCAAGCTGCCTTAGCTGCCCTGAAGCAGGGGTAATATTTGTTATGAGGTGACACTGTGCACGCAAATTTACGAAATTTCATTGAAACTCTACAACGAGAAAAGCAGATTGTGGTTATAGAGGCCGAGGTTGACCCGAACCTTGAATTGGCAGAAATCCATCGTCGTGTCATCGAGGAAGAGGGGCCAGCTCTGCTCTTTAAACGTGTTAAAGGAAGCGCGTTTCCAGTGGTTACAAATCTATTTGGAACACGTGGACGTGTAGACCTTGCTGTTGGACCAAAGCCTGAGGTTACAGTACAACGAGCAGTAGCCGCATTGGATAGGCTGCTGCCACCAAAACCTTCGGTCCTTTGGCAGGAAAAGGATTGGATGCTTTCTCTAGCTAAGAGCGGGCTGCGAACTGTTAATCCTAAGCATGCTCCAGTCCTTGAGATACGAGAAAGCCAAGTGGATTTGACAAGACTTCCAGTGCTGACGAGTTGGCCTGAAGATGGAGGTCCATTTGTCACGTTACCCTTAGTCTATACAGAACATCCGGTGACGAGAGACCACAATTTAGGTATGTATCGTATTCAAATTTATGGAGCATCTCAAACGGGTATCCACTGGCAGATTCATAAAGGAGGAGGGTTCCACTATCATGAAGCTGAACGCTTAGGGCAGGATCTCCCCACAACTCTTTTTTTAGGAGGCCCACCGGCACTGATACTTTCGGCCATAGCTCCTCTTCCTGAAATGCTACCTGAGCTAATTTTCACCTCTTTTTTAATGGGGGAAAAGCTGAACCAAGTTAGGGTGCCTAACCATTCCCATGCTTTGATTGCCGAAGCTGAGTTTGCTATATGTGGAACTGTGCCGGCTCATGTCCGGAAGCCGGAAGGCCCTTTTGGTGATCACTATGGTTATTACTCTCTAACCCATGATTTCCCGATTTTCAATGTACATACTGTTTACCACCGAAGAGATGCTATATATCCGGCCACGGTGGTTGGAAAACCGCGCCAAGAAGACTACTATATAGGAGAATACTTGCAATCGTTGTTGTCCCCAATGTTCCCTGTGGTTATGCCGGGAGTTAAAGCGCTTTGGACGTATGCTGAAACTGGTTTTCATGCTTTAGCAGCTGCCATAGTACGGGAAAGCTATCACCGTGAAGCCTTGGCCCATGCTTTTCGAATCCTAGGAGAAGGGCAGCTTACCTTGACCAAGTTTTTGATCATTACGGACGTTCGGCTTGACTTACAAGATTTTAGAAACCTGCTCGAAACGGTATTGGCTCGCTTTGAACCAAAATCGGATCTTTTAATCTTAAACGAAACATCGATTGATACTCTAGATTATACAGGCAGACGTTTAAATCACGGAAGTAAAGCCATCATGCTTGGCTTGGGCTCTCCTATCAGGGACTTGCCTCGTGAGGCCCCTGTAGGAACTTTACCCGGAGTCTTTGAGATTAAACCCTTTTGTGCAGGTTGCCTACTGATTGAGGCTCCTTCATTTTCTAACTCTCCTGAACTTGCCAATGACCTGTTGCAGCATCTCCAAAAGGAACCGTTCCGGGATTGGCCTTTGGTGATTTTAGTGGATGATTTAAACCTTGCACTAGAACCCGCTGGTTTTCTCTGGCAAGTCTTTACTCGCTTTGATCCTGCCCATGATATCTATGCCTCCACAGAGCTGCTTAACCATCGTTTGGTATATCATGGTCCTATTTTAATTGATGCTCGGATGAAACCAGGATATCCAGGTGAAGTGATTCCTGATGAAGCGACGATAACCCTTGTCAATCGGCGCTGGAAAGAGTATGGACTAAATTAAACGTCACTAAGTATGGAGGACAAAATTTTTAAAAGGCAGGTGTTTTGACCATATAGATCAAGACACTTGCCTTTTAATGTTTTATAAACTATAGTCTCACTTTATTAAGTCCTTTATCATATCTAAATAATGCATTGCTTGCTCAACAAGAATCTGGAGTTCTGATTTTTGCTCTGCTAATGCTTGTATCTGCTCTTCAAGTTGAACAATTTCCATTCGTTTTTCAATAAGTAGGGAATCTGCTTCTTGTTCCTTTAACTCTGAGAGTCGTGCTGCTTCACTTAGGATTGTTTCACTTTCTATACGTGCAGATTGCATAAGTTCTTCGGCTTGTTTTGAGGCATCGTCTTTAACCTGGTTAGCGATCCTTTGGGCACTTACAAGGGCATCCCTGAGGTCTTTTTCGATTTGCTCATAATACTTGAGCCGATTTTCCCATTCCTGGTTTTGTTCCCTTAAGCTATTGATCTGTAAGCGGAGTTCTTTGTTGGCAGCATTTGCTTCGGATAATTGACGTTCATTTTCTGCCCAAGCTTGGTCAACTGCATCTGAATCATATCCACGAAAACCTCGCTTGAAGTCTGGTGTCTCCATTTTTTCTACCCCATTTCGCAACCTCTTATTATGCATTGTATATTACTATTTATCTTAGGCCATAGCTTACTTTCAAGTTTAACTCATAGAGATCCTACCTGTCTAGCTAAATAACTAATTGATATACTTTTATCGATTTCATAAAATCAAGAATAATTTATGGTTTTTTTACACATCCTGAGACTGTTATGTAAATTATTTTTTTAAAGGAGGGATCTAGATGCAACTGAATGATATGGAAACAAAAAAAGTCCTTGACCAAGGAATGTTAACCAGAAGTGTCATTGAAAATGAAACCGCTATGAAAAAGTGTCAGATGTATACTGAAATGGCGAAAGACCCCGCTGTTAAGGGATTTTTTAAAGAGCAAGCAAAAGGGTTAGAAGACGTCCTAGGATATTTTAAAAAGGGTATGGTAGAGCTTCAATAGAAAGGAGGTTTATAAAATGACTCAATTTACAGATTTAGATATGCTTTACGATTATGAAAAAGATGCAGCGGCGGCTGCAACAGGATACATGACTCTAGCCACTCGTGCTCATCACGCTAATTTAAGAGATATATACTTACGCTTAGCTAACGAAGCAACTAATGCGCATAGTAAAGTCAGTAAATTGATTAGTCAAAGCGGCGGCATTGCCTAATTAAAGCGTAAATAAAGAACCGGGAACAACCAAGTTCCCGGTTCTTTATTTTGATAGTGTAGGGGCAATTATGAATTTTGCCCCTACACTGCTGCTTGTTGAGACCGATAGAGTGACGTTTTATGACGAATCCGCTGAATAGCATTATCTAATGACTTGGGGTGAAGTCCTAAGTGCTCTGACACTTCGCGTTGTTTGAAACCTTGAATGAAATAGTGTTCGAACACCAAGCGTTCGAGATTTGACATCTGTTTACTCAAGTCTTGTATTATTGAATGGACTTCATCATTAGCCACCACCCGTGATGCTGGGTCTTCGGCATTAGGTATTAATTCTAAAAAACTGGTTTCCTCCGAATCAGAAATAACATTATTGAGAGAATAAGCCTCATTTAGATTCAGGTGCTTTTGGCGAGTATACTTGCGCAGACTATCAATGAGTTTGCGTTTAATCACCATTCTTAGAAAATGTAGGAACGGGATTCCTGAATGATCATCATAGGATATTATGGCCCGATAAATCGCAATTCGCCCTTCTTGCATCAGGTCATCATAGTCAGCCCTAGGTAGAAAATATTTAGACGCAATCATTCGGACTTCAGGCTCATAATATTGGATAATCTCATTTAAAGCATCATTATCACCTGAGCGCGCTGCTTCTAGCATGATAGTTTCCTTGTCTAGGTCTCTAATGTTCGAAGTCATAGCACTCAACTCCTTGTCAAATAATAGGCAAACCCTATTTGAGTTTAATAAAGATAATGCTCTTTGACAAGGAGTATTTAGTGGACAAACAACCTTAATTTTCCAATAAGCGTATTAATAAGGATTCAGGGGAAAATCGTAAATCCCTGCGGAGTAATAGCCCACGTTTAGAAGGATTTAAGCAAATTTGCGGTTTCAATGGCAGTCATAGCTGCGTCAAAGCCTTTGTTACCTGCCTTTGTACCTGCTCGTTCGATGGCTTGCTCAATACTATCAGTTGCTATAACACCAAAAATCACAGGCACTCCGGTTTGTAAGCCAACTTGAGCAATTCCCTTACTTACCTCATTACTTACTAAGTCAAAATGAGGCGTGGCACCACGTATAACAGCTCCGAGGCATATGACAGCATCATAGCGTTTAGAAAGGGCCATTTTTTGAGCTACTAAGGGGATTTCAAAGGCTCCTGGAACCCAGGCTAATTCAATATCATTTTCAAGAACCCCATGTCTGTGTAACGCATCAACAGCACCGCTCACTAGTTTGCTTGTAATGAACTCATTAAAACGAGCAGCTATAATTCCAACCTTTAGCCCTTGTGCAACTAAATTACCTTCATACGTCTTCATATTTTATCATCCTTTCTTTCTTTCGAATACCGAATAACATAAGCTTATTAAGATCACTGAATGCCTGTTAAATAGTGGCCCATCTTTTGTTTTTTAGTGCAAAGGTATTTGGTATTCTCAGGCTTGCATCCGATTTCTACGGGAACTCTTTCTACAACCTTTAAGCCGTAGCCTTCTAAACCTACGATTTTTCGAGGATTATTGGTCATTAAACGTACTTTAGAAATTCCGAGGTCCGCTAAGATCTGAGCACCAACACCATAGTCACGTAAGTCTTCCGGAAAACCTAACGCAAGATTAGCTTCAACGGTGTCTTTTCCTTCTTCTTGAAGTTTATAGGCTCTTAGTTTATTTAACAAACCAATTCCACGGCCTTCTTGACGCATATAAAGTAACACTCCGCGTCCTTCTCGTTCAATTTCTTCCATGGCGGCACTAAGTTGGTCACCGCAATCACACCGTCGTGAATGGAAAACATCTCCCGTCAGACACTCCGAGTGAACACGAACTAGCACAGGTTCCCCATCATCGACTGACCCTTTAACCAATGCTACATGTTCTTTTTGATCGAGAACGCTGAGATAACCAACAGCTCTAAAGTCTCCGAAACCAGTAGGGAGTTGGATACTTTCTACTCTTTCGATAAGTTTCTCAGATTGACGACGATAGCTAATCAGATCTTTAAGAGTGATTAGTTTTAGATTGTGTTTTTCCACAAAAATCTGTAAATCAGGAACTCTGGCCATGGTTCCATCTTCGTTCATGATCTCACAAATAAGGCCTGCGGGCTGCAAACCTGCAAGACGAGCCAAATCGACAGAACCTTCCGTGTGACCAGCACGAACCAGCACTCCACCGTCTCGAGCTTGAAGAGGGAAGATATGTCCTGGACGTTGTAAATCGGATGGTTTGCTTTGAGGATCCATCAAAACTTTAACCGTTTGTGCCCGTTCAAAAGCTGAAATTCCCGTAGTACTCGTAACCGCATCAACACTCACGGTGAAGGCTGTTCCATGAGGATCAGTATTGTTATTGACCATTTGTTGTAGTTCTAGGGCATGGATTCGCTCCCTAGTCATGGGAACGCAGATTAATCCTCGACCATAAGTAGCCATGAAATTAATGGCCTCTGGAGTTGCCATTTCGGCAGCCATCACCAGATCTCCTTCATTCTCACGGTCCTCATCATCTACCATGACGATCATTTTACCTTGTCGAATATCTTCCAAAGCTTCTTCTACAGTGTTAAATGGCATGTCTTTCACTCCTCGTATAAATTAATTGATTAGACTAATCGACTTAAACAAATCCATGTTCAGCTAAAAAGCCGAGAGAGAGATCTTGTTTACTTTTATCAGATGTCGTCTTTAGACCCATAAAGCGAGCAACGTATTTTCCAATAAGATCTGTTTCTAGGTTGACACTAGCCCCGATACCCTTTAAGCCAAGTGTCGTTTCCTTAAATGTATGGGGTATTAAAGAAACTGTAAAATAGTCAGTTTCAACATCAATGATGGTTAGGGATATTCCGTCGATAGCAATTGAACCCTTTGGCAACATATAGGAAAGAAGAGCCGCAGGCGCATTGATTTCATAGACTTGTGCAATACCCCAAGGGACAATTCGGCGGATACTGCCAACCCCATCGACATGACCGCTGACCAAGTGTCCGCCTAACCTAGTTTGAAGCTGTAACGCTCGCTCAAGGTTAACGCGGCTTCCAGCCTTAAGCTCAGCAAGGTTGGTTTTTGCTAATGTTTCAGCCATGACATCAACTGTGAATTCACGGTCACTTAGCCGAATTACAGTCAAGCAAACCCCGTTAACAGCAATGCTATCACCGATTTGGGTTCCATTAAGGACCTTTTTTCCCTCGAGTGTAAGGTGCCCTGATTCTGGCAAGATTCGAAGGGCACGAACCGTGCCTAATTCTTCTATAATTCCAGTAAACATAGATCTCCTCCCTAAGGCATCTTGGTACTAGCCTAAGATTGCATTCATCTATTTTGAAATATATCCTGTTAAATGAAGGTCGCCAGTATCCGTATCAAAGCTGAGATCATCCAGAGTTATAGCCTCAGACATGAGTTTGATATGCAAACCTGAAAGGGGAGAAGGGCCGTTTCCGCCAACAAGTTTAGGTGCAATAAAAAACTCTACTTTGTCTACATACTGTTCTTGAAGGAGTGTACCTGCCAGGCTGCCACCGCCTTCTAACAAAACACTATTCCAGCCACGGCCTACTAGATCACGCAACAGGTTTTCAAGGGGGACGTAACGGTCGGTATTGTATTGCCAGACTTCAACTTGTTTTAAACTCTGCAGTCGTTTAACCTTCTCGGGAGATGCAGCCAATGTGGTTGCTATAATGCAAGGACTGAGTTCAGAGGACGAAAGGATCTGAGCCTTCTCGTCTATGCGTAGTGTACCGTCTACAACCAGTCGAACAGGGTCTCTACCACCGGGATGACGGCAGGTAAGTGCGGGATTATCCTGAAGAACGGTTTCACTCCCTACGAGAATTACATCATAGGCATCTCGAAGTTGATGTACATAATAACGTGAGGCCTCATTGCTTACCCAACGCGAGTCACCTGTTTCAGTGGCAATTTTTCCGTCTAGGGTCATGGCAGTTTTATAAAGGATGAAAGGCAAGCCAGTGGTAATTGCTTTTATAAAGTTTTCATTAAGGCGTAAAGCTTCTTGTTCCAGCACGCCTAGGTCAACTTGAATTCCAGCATCTCGTAATCGATCTAAACCGCGACCTGCGACCAATGGATTAGGATCCTTCATAGCAACGACAACCCGTTTTATTTCGGCACGGATTAGAGCATCTGCACAGGGAGGAGTTCGGCCAAAATGCGAACATGGCTCTAAGGTTACATAAGCCGTAGCACCACGTGCTAGATCTCCTGCGTCAGCAAGGGCATGAACTTCTGCGTGAGGAGTTCCTGCTTTATGATGATACCCTTCTCCGACTACGGCGTTGTCTTTGACGATAACACACCCCACCAGAGGATTTGGACTAGTTCTGCCTAATGCCTTGGCCGCCAACTCAAGCGCACTTCTCATAAATTTCTCATCGATTTGATTTGAAGGACTTGATTTGTACATGAAGGTTTCCTTTCTATTCATTATTTAGTGTCTCCCAATAACCGAAAATAATAGAAATAAAAAAACACCCTATTTACTCTGGGTGTCGAGTTATAAAGACACAGCTTATAGAAAACTTAGCTATCGCCAAGCCTTCATGCGCGACCCAGCCATAGTTTCACTTTAACAAAGCGAAAATAAGCATGCGAACACAATAAATAGGCTGTTCCTCTTCTCATCCAGACTTTAACTGTCGGCCCTGGAATTTCACCAGATCTGCCAATAAAGGCTCGCGGGCTTTACCGCCGGTAGGGAATTACACCCAACCCCAGAGGAGTATTACGATTATTGAATTGTTTATAGTTTACTCCAGGCTACAGATTTTATCAACCATATTAACAATATTCCTGATTTAGATCAGGTTTTTTTGCTCCTGATCCTTCGCCGCTTGGAAGCAAATCCCATGTAGAGCCAAGAACTCATCACGCAATAAACCCATAAGAATGGCATCATGATAGTTCCCTAATACATAACGAGCTTCCCTTTGGCGGCCTTCAATCTTGAACCCGACTTTTTCATAGGCTTTAATCGCTCGAGTGTTTTCATCCCAAGTATCTAATGAAATGCGGTGCAGATTCCATTGTGTAAAAAGGAAGCGTGCAAATACTATTATAGCATCAGTTCCATAACCTTTTCCCCAATAAGATTTTTTCCCAATAATCACATAAATAGTCGCTGATCGAGCAGGTATATTGACTTCTTTAAAACCGATAGTGCCTATAAGCTGATTGTTTTCATCTAGAATAGAATAACGGTAAATATCCGGCGATCCATCAAGAAATTTAACAGCAATCTGATCTTTGCTGAGTAAACTATTTAACGGCCAAGCCCCGCTGGACCAAAGATTAACATCGGGGTCATTGTACCATTCATATAATTCGTCAATATCATCCTCTTCAACAGGACGAATCGCTGTTTTTTGACCTTTTAGCATTAGGAAGAACTCCTTATGAAATTATTATTCTTATATTGCCTTGATTTTATCACTATTTGTTGTTTAAGACCACTTTTATAGTATGAAAAAAGAATTAGAAATGATAACTTGTTTTACAGAATGAAAAAAGCACAAGAAAAGGTGCCTATCTAAGCCACTATAAAAAACAAGCGGTATTAGATAGACACATATTAGAGACTTACATAACCTCGAAGTGGTCGGGGCGACGGGATTCGAACCCACGGCCTCTTGGTCCCGAACCAAGCACGCTACCAAACTGCGCCACGCCCCGTATATTTAAGAACGACTATCATATTAACAAATCGCTGTTAACCTGTCAACATCTTCTTATAATCTCAGATTATTCGGGGACTAAGTACAAAGTTTGATAAAAGATCAAAAAATGAATGGTTATTCATTGTAAATTTCTAGATGTTATTATAGAATAAACTTAGATGTTGTAAATCTAGATAAACAATCCCGAAATTTAGCAGTTGGAATAATGAGATATGTAGGTTGTTAATTACCCTTTAGATTGCTAGAGATTTTATTTTGAGATATACTTTATACAAGAAATATACATATGTTTCCAATGCGTCAGAATATGAGGGAGAGAAGAGAATTGAGAAAAATAGGGATTGTTATGGACTCTACAGGATATTTACCGAAGGATATCCTAGAACAATTTCAAATTCGTGTTATACCCCTTAACGTTAATATCGGGAACGAGACCTTTGCTGAGACGGAATTAACTAATCAGATCTATTTTGAGAAATTAAGTCACATTTCTGGCCTTTCGACAACCTCTCAACCTTCTGTGGGCAGCTTTCTAGAAATTTATGAATCTCTTTTTTCAGAAGGTGTTGAGGATATTGTAAGTATCCATTTATCAGCAGCAATCAGTGGAACATTACATTCAGCTCAAATGGCTAGAGACCTAGCCTCTCGTCCCAATATCCATATCTTTGATTCGAGATCATCTGCTCTAGGGCTTGGTGTTTTGGCCTGGGCTGCAGCCGAATGGGCACATCAAGGTCATAATGCATTAGAAATTATGAGGGATTTACAAATTCTTGTTCAACAGACTGAACTCTATTTTATAGTGGACACCCTAGATAACCTTAGAAAAGGTGGACGAATAGGTGGTGCGTCTGCTTTAGTAGGAACCTTACTACAAATCAAACCGATCCTTTATTTTAATAAAGAGGGTCAAATTGACGTGTTTGACAAAGTGCGTTCACGATCAAGGGCTTGGCAACGTGTACTTGACGAGTTGCTTAGAGCTTTATCAACGGGAAAGCATTATAGAATTTGTATTATGCACGTCAATATACCTCAAGAGGGTTTAGTATTACTAAATGAACTTCAGGTTCGTTTTCCGGAGCATGAAATTCGTCTATTTGAAGCGGGGCCAGTGATTGCAACTCATGTTGGAGCAGGGGCTTTTGGTCTCACATTTCATCCGTGGCCTATACCCTAAATTTCGGTGATAATACGTTAATGTCTGATTAGAATAGTTAATATTGTCATTAGAAAAACTAAACATGTTTAAGCAGGAATTGAAAGCTATATTTAATAATAAAAGATTTAGGTTATAAACCCAAATCTAAGAATAGTGTTAATTGTCTTTAATAGCGAATAGGAATAATAATATAGCACGACTTTACAACAATTGTGAAAGGAGTGTAAATTCAAAATATACTGAAAATTAAATATCTTTATTATTTTGGTTATAAGTATCTTTAATCTTATAATTTCAAAATAATAGAATAAAAATAAAAAATATATTCAGAAAGTTTGAAGGATTTAGCGAAGAAAAAAAGAATATATAATTAATAAATTCGCAAGATTATGATATAAGTCAATATTTAAACCGGGAGAAGGGGTGGAGGTTCGTTGAAAATAGCAATTTCTGGCAAAGGTGGTGTCGGTAAAACTACGTTTGCCGCAAATTTTGCCCAGTGGCTCTCAAAGAGAGATATAACGGTTTTGGCAGTGGATGCTGACCCGGATGCTAGTTTAGGGACAGTCCTGGGAATTTCTGAGGATGTTCTCGCGAATCTTAAGCCAATTGTTGACATGAAGCAATTAATTGAAGAGCGTATGGGAGGGAGTGGAACCTACTATCCCCTTAATCCTAATGTTGACGATATATTGGATGACTACAGTATCCCACTGGGAGCTCTCAGGTTTTTTCGTATGGGTAACATAAAAGGAGGAGGGACCTCTTGCTATTGTAAGGAAAACAGCTTTCTCCAAGCCTTAGTTAATTCACTCATCCTCGGAGAAACCGATACGGTTATTTTAGATATGGGTGCGGGAATTGAACAACTTACTAGGGGAACAGCATTAGGTGTTGATGTTCTGGTCATTGTCACTGAACCGTCAAAAGTAAGCGTACAAACTGTAAATGTTATTCAAAAGCTAGCTGCAGAATTAGGAATTCCTCGTATTGTTGTCGTTGGTAATAAAGTTCGTAATTCTAAAGATGAAAAATTTCTTAGAGACCACTTTCCTACAGAACAGCTTATTGGCATAATCCCTTACAGTGATGAGCTGTTGGAAATGTCCTTAAATACAGGTAGTGTTCAATTACCTGGTGGGTCTCTGGGAGTTGAGCTCAATACAATTTATCAAAGAATTGTTGATGAAGGGAGATGACAGAGGTTTTCGTAGTAGAGATGTGAGTATTTGTATGAGACAAGATCTTAATAAAGAGGAGGGTGTAATATGCCTAGATATCGGGATTTAACCCATACCGCCCGACCATCCGACGCACCACGAGTCGTTGATCCTAAGAATCCCATTCGCACAACTGACCCCGGTGCCCTGCAAATGTTGGAAATGATTAAGGATAAACAAATTGAAACGGTCTACGATAGGGTAGTTGCTCAACAACCTCAGTGTGCCTTTGGATATAAAGGGATATGCTGCCGTATTTGTCTCGCTGGGCCTTGTCGGGTAAAAAAAGAAGATGGTCCTGGCAGTAGAGGTATCTGCGGAGCAACGGCCTATACCATTGTTTCTCGAAATGTTGTTCGAATGATTGCTGGAGGAGCTGCTTCTCACTCTGAGCATGCACGCCATATTTTGCACACTGCTCATGCCTTGGTCGAAGGACATGCCTCGGATTATGATATTAAGTCACCAGCAAAACTTCATGAAATTGCTGGAAAATTAGGGGTAGAAACACTAAATCGAGAAGACAAGGAAATTCTTAAAGATGTAGTGGAAATTGGATATGCGGATTTTGGTCGCTATCAAGATCGTCCACTTGCTTTCTTAGACTCTTTAATCACAGCAGGTCGACGTAATAAATTCAAGCATACAAATATTATGCCAAGAGCCATTGATGGCACTGTCACTGAACTTATTGCTCAAACCGCCATGGGAGTTGACGCTGATCCTGTTAATATTATCTTTGGAGGACTTAAAGCCTCGCTAAGCGACTTAGGCGGATCATATATGGGCTCCACTATGAGTGATGTATTGTTCGGAATTCCTGAGCCCATCGTTTCAGAGGCTAATTTAGGAGTCATTAACCCCAAAATGGTCAATATTGCGGTTCACGGACACAACCCGGTTTTAAGTGAAATGGTTGTTGCTGCAGCCCGTGCTATGAAAGAGGATGCCAAGAAAGCTGGAGCTGAAGGTGTTAACATTGTTGGTATTTGTTGTACCGGTAATGAGTTGCTCATGCGCGAAGGGGTTTACCTGGCAACATCTTCTGCTTCTCAGGAAATGGCCATCTTAACAGGAGCCTTAGATGCAATGGTCGTTGATATCCAATGTATCTATCCTGCTGTACAAACCCTTGCGGAGTGTTTTCATACCAAGGTTATAACCACAGAGTTTATTATGAAGGTACCTGGTGCTCAACACATTGCGTTTGATACGGCTACTGCTATGGACGATGCTAAGAAGCTAATTCGAATAGCTATTGAAGCTTATGGTAAACGAGATCCTAAAAAAATTGCCATTCCTTCTGAAAAACACCAGCTTGTCGCTGGCTTCAGTCGTGAAGTGTTGACAGATATATTTGCGAAAATCAACCCAGAGCGTCCAATATCTGTACTAACTGATGCTATCCAGAGCGGACAACTCAAAGGAGTTGCTTTCATCATTGGATGTAACAACCTCAAACGTTTTCAAGATGAGTCCCATATTACAATTTTAAAAGAGCTCGTTAAAAATGATGTCCTTGTTATCACCGGGGGCTGTTCCGCGGGTGCGTATGCTAAATTTGGTTTTATGTCGCCCTTAGCGGTTGATGCTTATGCTGGTGAAGGACTTAAATCATTCTTTAAAACCCTGGAAGAGGCTAATCCGCAATTGTCAACACGCCTACCTTTAGTCTTCCATGTTGGATCTTGTGTAGATTACACCCGTGGTATCGAAATACTAGTAGCTATGGCTAATGAGCTTGGAGTAGATACACCTAAAGTTCCGTTCGTAGTTTCTGCCCCAGAAGCTATGCATGAAAAAGCTGTTGCGATCGGTTCTTACTGCGTCACTATGGGAGTACCTGTTCATGTAGGTTCGATGCCTCCTGTTGAAGGAAGCGACCTTGTCTATGGTATTACGACTCAAATTGCCCATGACGTATTCGGTGGTAATTTTATTTTAGAAGTAGATCCTGTCATTGGTGCAACAAAACTCTTAAATGCCTTAGAGTATAGATCTTGGAAATTGGGTATTCACAAGCAAACAGCGGAGAAAAATGATACAGCATTAGCCCAAGGTTGGTAAGAAAGGAGGAATGTTTATGTCTATGGAGGAAATTTACGCAGACGCCATTAAGGATCCTAGCAATCAACCAAAAGCACTTTTACGTAGAGCGTACGATGGTACTACTATTGCAATGACATATGCAGAAATCTTGTTGAATCGTGCAGTCAAAGATTTTGGTACGGAACAAGAGATCGGTTATCCCGATACTGCTTATCACCTTCCTGTCATCACCTGTCTATCCGGTGAAAAAGTAACAAAACTTGGGGAATTAGTTCCTATTTTGAATCGCATGCGTAGTCAAATTCGCACTGAACTCACCTTTGAAAACGCACGGCTTTGGGGTGAATCTGTCTTATACGCTGCAGAGATCATTGAGACACTTAATTATCTCCGTGGAGAGGAACCTAAAACTAAACCATGGACTGGATTCTTAGGTGACCCGATTGTTCGGAAACATGGAATTAAGATGGTAGACTGGACCATTCCCGGGGTTGCTGTTATTCTTGGACGGGCCAAAGATTCTCAAGCTGCCAAAAAAATCGTTGATAATCTCATGGGTAAGGGCTTCATGATCTTCCTATGTGATGAGGTCATTGAACAACTGCTAGAATTGAACGTAAAAATTGGTGAGGACTACATTGCATTCCCTCTAGGTAACTTTACTCAAATTATCCATGCTGTAAACTACGCTTTCCGCGCTGGTCTTGCTTTCGGAGGAATTCCAGCTGGAGAACGTGAAAACCATCGAGATTATCAGCGCCGTCGGATTCGGGCTTTCGTCCTTAATCTAGGCGAACTGGATGATGTCAAAATAGCTGCTTCTATGGGTGCAATCTTCATGGGCTTCCCTGTCTTGACAGATCAAACTCTAAGTGAAGATATGCAAATTCCTGATTGGTATATTTCTGAACCGGATTATGAGAAAATAGTTCCATTGGCCTTAGAAGTTCGTGGAATTAAATTGACCAACGTCGAGTTGCCGATCCCAGTTAACTTCGGACCAGCCTTTGAGGGCGAGACGATTCGTAAAGGGGATACCTACGTCGAATTTGGCGGCGGTCGTACAACTGCCTTCGAACTTGTGCAAATGGTTGGACCTGATAATATCGTTGACGGTCAGGTCACGGTTATAGGTCCTGACATTGATACTGTTCCTGAGGGTACAAAACTTCCTTTGGGACTCAAAATCGATATATACGGACGAAAAATGCAGGCCGATTTTGAAGGGGTTTTTGAACGTCGAATCCATTATTTTGCTAACTACGGCGAAGGCGTTTGGCACGTGGCCCAACGTGATCTAATGTGGGTACGGATTTCTAAGGATGCTAGAGCAAAAGGTTTCTTAATGAAACACTTTGGAGAGCTGTTGATAGCTAAGTTAAAAGAGGAATTCCCAGCTATTATCGACCGTGTCGAAGTAACAATTATGCTTGACCAGGCTGCTGTGGAGGAAGGCCTTGTTCTTGCACGCGAACGTTATAGAGCTCGCGATGATCGCATGAGGAGCTTAACAGACGAATCTGTTGAAGACTTCTACTCCTGCTTACTTTGTCAGTCCTTTGCTCCAAACCACGTTTGTATTGTTACTCCAGAACGGGTTGGCTTATGCGGCGCGGTGAGCTGGTTAGATGCTAAAGCATCTTATGAGATTGCACCAAATGGTCCAAACCAGCCAATTCCTAAAGGTCCAGCAATCGATGAGTATAAAGGTATGTGGCATAGTACGAACGAGTATTTGTACAAAGCTTCGAACAACACCTTGGAAGAGGTAAATCTCTATACCCTTATGGATAAACCCATGACCTCTTGCGGTTGCTTTGAGGCAATCATGGCCATCGTTCCTGAAGCTAACGGTCTCATGCTGACGACTCGTGAACACTCAGGGATGACCCCTTGCGGAATGACATTCTCCTCACTGGCAGGTACCTGCGGCGGTGGAATGCAAACCCCTGGCTTTATGGGAATTGGACGAACCTATCTTCTCAGTAAGAAATTCATCCCTGCTGATGGCGGGATTGCTCGTATTGTTTGGATGCCTAAAGAACTCAAAGAATTCATACGTGAGGACTTTGTTCAACGCTCCATTGACGAAGGCTTAGGCGCAGACTTTATTGATAAAATTGCTGATGAGTCAGTCGGAGCCACTGTAGAAGAAATCCTACCTTTCCTTGAGGAAAACGGACATCCATGCTTTAATCTTGACCCTCTAATGTAAACTATTACTGCAGACGCCAGGGCCCACTCCAGGGCCTTGACAGTCTGCTCTTATTCTAGATCGATTAGAAAGGGGATTTAAAATGGCTCTTACAGGTTTAGAAATCTATAAACAAATGCCCAAGAAAAACTGCGGAGAGTGTGGAGTTCCAACTTGCCTGGCCTTTGCAATGGCATTGGCTTCGGGAAAAGCATCTTTAGACTCCTGTCCACATGTAACTGAAGCAGCGCGAGAGAACTTGGATTCTGCTGCAGCCCCCCCGATCAAGGCCATTAAATTTGGTAAAGAATCTGTACTCGGCGATGAAACAGTTCTTTTCCGTCATGACAAAACATTCTACCACCCCACAACATTGCTTATCTATGTCTCTGATAGCCTAAGTGATGATGAATTAAATGCTAAAGTTCAGGAGATCAAGGGGTTAGAATTTGAACGTGTCGGTCTTCAATATTCTATTGATGGTGTAGCTATCGTTCAAGAATCAGGAGACGCTGGACGTTTTGCAAAAGTTGCCGCTACTGTGGCAGAGGCTACGGATAAATCGCTAGTTCTTCTAAGTAATGATCCTGAGGCTATAAAAGGGGCTCTTGCACCATTAGCATCCCGTAAACCTCTAATTGGATCTGCAACAGCCGATAACTACGAAGCTATGGTTAACCTAGCTAAGGAAAATTCTGTTCCTGTTATCATTAAAGCAGAGGGATTAGATGCTCTGGAAGAACTCGTAGTTAAGTCTCAAGCTTTAGGCTATA
>NZ_JABZFS010000066.1:0-15261 GCF_014237355.1 Desulfosporosinus sp. | reverse complement strand
GCACGTGGACCAATGGGTCTGAAAGAGTTAACGACGATTAAGTACATGATTTATGGAGATGGACAAATCGTTAAATAATTAAGATAATCGTAAGGAAATTCATGATAGGCCAATAATTATTGATGTCAATGATTATTGGCTAGACTTTTGCCTTTGACTAGGGTACATTTATGATGGCAGGATTTGCGATGTTTGCTGTACCAATCTCAAATGCTAGGGTTTGTGAAAGTAGGAGCAACGTAACAGAGGGTGAAATCTAAATGGAATGGGATATTATTGAGAAAGAACTAAATCAATTACGAGTCTCATCTAAAGGGGAAAATGAGCTTGTTATTGTGAAGGGGCATTACAAAAAACTAGAGTGTATTGGTGTCGGGACGGACGCAGCTGTATTTCGTTTTTCGGATGCTCCGAAATATGCTTTCAAAGTATTCAGTGATGATAAGTTAGGGAAGTTAGAAAATGAGATTGAGGTTTATAGAAAGCTAGGTCCTTCGGAGTATTTTCCTGTGTATTATGGTAGAGGATTGAATTATCTTGTGATGAGTTTTGAAGAAGGAATAACACTCTATGATTGTCTTTTAAAGGGGATTCATATACCGAAACAAATCATTCTAGATGTCGATGAGGCCATTAACTATGGGCAAAGCAAAGGACTAAACCCAAGGGATATTCATTTAAAGAATATCCTACTCCAAGAGGGTAGAGCTAAACTTCTTGATGTCTCTGAGTATCTGAATCCAGGAAACGATAAAAGGTGGGAATACTTGAAAGAAGGCTATTTGGAACATTATCACTTAATCGATGGAAAGGCCCTTCCGCTTTTACTTATTGAAACTGTACGAAAGTGGTATAACCAAACTAGTCCCGAAAGTCTTAATGTTCATGACGTTGTTAAAGCTCTCATTATGCTTTTCCGAATGGGGACATAGTTTTAGGGAGAGGTTTTTTGCTTTATCAATGGCATATTCCCGCATATATAAAAAGGACCTGTGATCGCTTGTGGAGAGTGGTACAGGTCCTTTGCCTATTATGGTAAGAGAAATTAATTAAGTGCAGTAGAGCTTTAGCTACCATAAGTGGAGGCATATAGTGTCTTCAGTAGATACAAAAATGATTTAATCTGTTTTAAGAAATTCTTAAGAATTAGACTTGCTATAATTTAAGAACTAAACCTTATAATGCAGTTATGGCATCTCATAATGCCCTTTTGATTAAGGTCATCAGACATTTGCGGTTTTTTGACATGTTTAGGACTTTTGAGTTGTTAGAAACGATTATTGAGGGGGGCTATCGTTACCGATTTTTAAATCAACTAGGACGCTCCAATTTCCTCAAATACATTCAGGAATTTGATCCTGATCTAATTGTATGCACTTATCCAACAGTGTCTTCAATTCTAGCTCAACTGAGATTAGAGCATATATTGTAGGTTCCGGTGGTCACTATAATTACGGATTATACGGTTCACGGTCATTGGATACATCCCGGTGTGGATCGGTATATGGTGGCCTGTGAGGAGGTTAAGGAAATGTTAGTGACGGCGTAGCAACCCAGTTTATAAAGCAACATGTTATTTTAGATCTCTTATCTGCAATAGTATTAGGTGGGTTAATTTTCGATCTGGTTTTTTACGTAAATATGGAGAGATTACGCGCGTTGCTAAAGGACCCCTACTTGTGGTTGATAATGAAAAAAAACCAAAGATCTAATAATAGTTATTGAGTGTGAACAAGTACATCTTGGGGGGGGCTCTTATAATAATTGGAGTTATATTAGTTTAAAAAATTTCACGACTAAACCAATTCTTATATGACGAATTACTATATAAATGATAAACTAATATTTGAACTGATTTTAGAATTATCAGATCTTTTATACTAAACCTAAAAAAAACTGATCTTAGATAGAAAGAGGGCAAATACGGAGGAACGATTATAATGGAAGAGTTATCCTATCAGCGTAAAATCACGATAATGATTGCCATCATTGTAGCCATGTTTTTTTCTTCGATTAACCAAACAATTGTTGGTGTGGCCTTACCTCGTATTATCGCTAAACTCGGTGGTATGGATTATTATACTTGGATTATATCAATCTACCTATTAGCTTCAACGATCTCTACGATCCTGGTCGGAAAACTCTCAGATATCTATGGTCGAAAGCCTTTCATCTTATCAGGAATTGTAATTTTTATGATTGGTGCTTTCTTGGCCGGAACCTCTAAGGATATTTTTCAATTGATTGTTTACCGAGGGGTTCAGGGGGTAGGGGCTGGTATTATCATGGCTACAGCTTTTACAGCCATTGGGGATTTATTCTCACCGCGTGAAAGAGGACGATGGGCTGGACTCATGAGCGCTGTTTTCGGAATATCTAGTATCCTAGGTCCAGGTTTTGGAGGATATATTGTGGATCATATGGACTGGCACTGGGTATTTTGGTTTTTCCTTCCTCTTGGATTTATTGCCTTCTTTATGATTCTGATTCTTTTCCCTAGAACTCAGCGTCGAGAGTCAGAGTCTATCGATTATTTAGGTTCCTTATTTCTAACTCTTACAATTGTTCCGATGTTACTTGTATTCTCTTGGGCAGGAACAAAGTATCCGTGGGGATCATCTCGAATTTTAGTACTCTTAATAGTTGCTGTTGTGTCTTTAGCTCTGTTTATCTTCGTTGAAACTAAGGTGAAAACCCCGGTTCTTCCACTATACTTATTTAAGAATAGAGTGGTAATTATTTCGAATATGGTTGGCTTCCTAATGTTTGCTGGAATGATGGGTGCACTTATGTATATGCCGTTTTATGTTCAGGGAGTTATGGGTGTTTCGGCAACCTATGCGGGTTATGTCACTATGCCTATGTCTATAAGTATGTTTACTTTGAGTGCCTTTTCAGGACGTCGGATGACTAAGACGGGTAAATATAAAAAAATGGCACTCATTGGAACGGCTATCATGGTTTTAGGAATGTTTTTAATGTCTATAATGAATAGTATCCTTTTGGCCGCGCTCAGTATGGCTATATTCGGTTTTGGTCTCGGGCTTAGCATGCCCGTCTTTATGATCTCTGTCCAAAATTCAGTTGATTCAAAAGATTTAGGAGTGGCTACAGCTTCTGTGCAATTATTTCGCAACCTTGGCGGGACTATGGGTATAGCTGTTATGGGTACCATTCTTTCAACAAGTATCACAACCAAAATGAAAGGGTTAACCTCTATTAATAGTAGTATTAATTCGGTATCACTAGATCCAGCGATGGCTGAAAAGCTAGTCCAATTTAAAAATCCCCAAATCTTACTAGACCAAACGAAACTTATTGATATTCAAAACAGCTTGCCTATCCCAATACAACCTGTCTTTACACAGCTTATCGAAAGCTTACGGGAGGCCTTAGCTGCTTCCTTATCGAATGTCTTCATAACTGGAACGATCGTATTAGTTGTGGCGTTCGTACTAACCTTTTTCCTTAAGGAAGTTCCCCTTCGCACTTCGGTTAAGTACAGTAAGTCATAATGAGAATAAGAACAAACAGGACTCAAAGGTTGATGACGATCTTATGAATAAGCGCTTGGGACTTATTGACTTAGCTTTGTAGCAAATGAATTGGGCAGAAATCGAAAAGGCCACGCGGTTGCGTGGCCTTCAAAATTAGTAAGAAAATATTGAATTCGAGTCAGGACCTTAATAGACGCGTTTTGCTCCAACATACGTGTTGGTCCAGTAAGGGGTAAAGGGGTAAATAGCAACTCCCTTACTACTCGTTGCACTGATAAATTCATTATTTCCTAGATAGATTCCTACATGACTGACTTGTTTTCCCGAGGTGATGTTAAAGAAAACCAAGTCGCCTGGAATAAGATCACTGAAGCTCACTGGGGTTCCTATAGCGTATTGATCCACACTAACACGTGGTAAACTAATATTTTGGCTAGCAAAAACATAGCGTGTAAAACCAGAGCAGTCAAATCCCGCTGGAGTGGTACCTCCCCATCTGTAGGGAACGCCTAGAAAACTTTTGGCTGTGTTAATAATTTGCTCCGTTTTTCCCTGAGGTGAACGAGTTGCAATCTGTAAGGCTGCTTGAGTTTGTGGTCCGACAACACCATCGACTAACAGGTTTTTATCACGTTGAAACGCGATAACGGCAGCCTTGGTTTTTGTTCCGAAAATTCCATCTAATGGACCAACATTATAACTTAAGGCTTGAAGTTCTGATTGCAACAGGCGGATATCTGAGCCAGTTGATCCTACTTTTAGTATAGCCGCTTGGGCTCCAGAAGCAGAGGCCAAAATTGTCATTATTACTAAGGTCATTAATATAATGCTTTTTTTCACATGAATACCCCTTTCTTGTATTAGTTTTAAAACATATAGTTTTTTCGACCGTTGCTTTCACTAAAGTTGTTCCAGTTAAATTACATATCTGCAATAAGCCCCTTGCTCAGTGAAGTATACATGCTGACAACGTAAAAATATAGTACAAGTTGTTGGTATATATACCATTTAAAACTTCTTAAGTAATTATACGGTAAAATAGAATCAACGAACTCGTGAAGGAGAGCCTAGAGGAAGGTCTTAAAAGTTTCGTTTTCGGGGTACTATAATACCTAGAAAATGTCATTAAGTAAGGAGAATTAAAATGCTAAAGGTTCTAGTAGCCGAGATTGATAATAAGTCGACGGTCGTGAATGCTTTCGGTGATTTAAATACGGAAAATCCTAAGAAACTTGGACAAGGGATTTCCTCGACGACAGCAGATAATGGGGATATTGGAATTGGAGTTAAATGTGCTGTTAGTAATTTGGAAAACAATATTGGGCCGGCAGGTTCGTTGGAGGAAATACCTTTATATGTTATAAGTTGGCTAACGGAACAAAGTGTAATTCAGGAAACTAGTTTCAGCGAATTTAATTGTGAAGGCCGTATTTTTACTGCTCCGCAAGCAATCATGAAGTCAGCTCAACTGATTTATGAAGAAGTTGGGGATGTTATAGTGCTTGACGTAAGTGGTGCATCGACTACGGTATACTCGATAACTGCGGAACGATTAGCTCAACAAACAGTTGAGGAAGATCTTGGCTTAAGAATACCTGCTTTGACCTTAGTGAAACTCATAGGTGAAGGTAGAATAAAGGAGCATTATGGCCAGGATTGGAAGGAAATTTTAAACTCTGAACTTGAGACGACAGAAAAGATAGCCCTTAACGCAGAGCTGGTTTCTGCGGCAGTATCAATAGCACTGCAAAGGCATAGTAGTGGATTTATCAAAGATAGGAATAGTGTTTTAAGCGTCGAGATGCAGAATTTAAGGCGGATCAGGTGGATCGTTGGAACCGGGTTGGCTCTCACCCAGCTGCCAAATGCCCTTGATATTATGAAGGAAAGCATTAAGGAGATGAACCATCCTTTGCTTTCTCACGAAGGCATAGCAGTAATGTTAGATAAAGATTGTCTAATGGCCTCCTTGGGAGTTTTAGCATCGACCTACAGAGCAGGAGCCTGGGAGCTTTTGCGTGAGTCCTTCGGAGTAGAGAACTAAACGTCACTGTGAAGGAGTATAGGTTGAAATGAATAATCATAACAATAAGTCTGCAATTGGACTTGCTGTCTTGTTTGAGTTAATTCTAATAGTAACTGCTTTAGTAGATATCCTATCAAGAGAATGGAAAACCGTACTCTTGGTTTTGCTCGCTATGGTATGTATTATTTTGCCTTTCATTATTACGTGGATTGCTAACCTAAAGAATATAATGTTACCTTCTAGCTTTCAGATCATAACATTAATATTTATTTTACTAGCCCAATACTTTGGAGAAATTATGAATTTTTATCAAATTTTTTGGTGGTGGGATTTATTTTTGCATGCCATTTTTGGCAGCTATGGGGTGATAATTGCCTGGCATCTTATGAGAGGGGTTATCAGAAAAGAACAAGAAACGACGAATCAACGATTTACGTTATTTAGATCGATAGTTGCATTTAGTTTTACCATTGCCTCAGGTACTTTATGGGAAATATTAGAATTCATGGGGGATTACTTTTTCAAAACGAGTATGGTAAAGGGCGGGCTTGAAGACACATCGACAGATCTTATTGTAAAGATTTTGGCAGCGTTCATCACTTCGACTTTTTGTTACTATCGCATTTTGAAACGTAATAATAGTCTAAGGTTAGAGATCTAAATTATTTAATATTTACTTTTACTATAGAAGATATCCAAAAGGTTGTTAGCTATCTTATAACAGCAATACTTAGAAATTACTTAAAATATGTTATAATACTAATAAATGAAGCACCTCATACACATACAGTTTATGTAGGTTGATTCAGGCTTGATTGTTACGTTCCGGATGGGACTAGGATTAAGCTCCCCTTACCCCCGTTTTTGTGGTATAAAGCTAATGAGAAAGGTATGATGACCCATGATATCAAAAAAAATGCAAGAGCAGGTGCAAAATAGTTCTGTTATTCGTGCCATGTTTGAGGAAGGAAAACGATTGGCAGGAATTCACGGCGCAGAAAACGTTTTTGATTTTAGCCTTGGAAACCCCAATGTCAAACCACCTGAAGATGTGAAGAAGGCAATTATGGAGATAGTTAATGATGGAGAAGCTGCAGGTGTTCATGGGTACATGAATAACTCGGGCTATGAAGATGTAAGAGCAGCCATCGCTAAATCGATTAATGATAAATTTGATACTACATTTACTCACAATAATATTATTATGACCGTTGGAGCCGCAGGTGGCTTAAACGTCATTTTCAAGACTTTACTTAACCCTGAGGATCAGGTTATTACTTTCGCACCTTTTTTCGGAGAATATAGGAGCTATGTTAAAAACTACGAGGGTGAACTAGTCATAATATCCCCAAATACGATTGATTTCCAGCCTAATCTTGACGAATTTAAAGAGAAAATTACTCCTAAGACTAAAGCGGTTATCATCAATTCTCCTAATAACCCAACAGGTGTTATCTATTCTGAAGAAACCATCCTTAAGCTCTCGGGAATACTTAAGGAGAAGCAAAAGGAATTTGGCACGGATATTTATATTGTTTCTGACGAACCGTATCGGGAACTTGCTTATGATAACATTGAAGTGCCCTATCTTTCAAAATACTATGAAAACACAATCATAGGATACTCGTTTAGTAAATCACTTTCCCTACCTGGAGAACGTATAGGCTACTTAGTGATTTCTGATCAGGCGGCTGATTTTGAGAATATTATTTCGGCGGCTAATATTGCTAATCGAATTCTAGGGTTCGTAAATGCTCCGTCATTATTTCAACGCGTTATTGCCAAGTGCTTAGATGCTAAGGTGGATCTCGAGATCTATAATAGGAATCGGGAACTGTTCTATAATGCCCTCTTATCCTATGGCTATGAATGTATTAAACCAGAAGGTGCTTTTTACATGTTTGTTAAATCTCCCATTGAGAATGAAGCAGAGTTCTGCCGCATGGCTAATAAGAAGAATATTCTAATTGTTCCTGGCAGTGCCTTTGGCTGCCCAGGCTATGTTCGTATTGCCTATTGTGTTGCTTACAAAACCATTGAAAAATCATTACCAGGTTTTAAAGCATTAATTGAAGAATTGAAAAAATAAAGATTCATATATTGACGTTTAAGTCAAATAGTTTTTATCAATGAAAAAGAGCAAGAAGCTAAACCCTCCGCGGTGCTTCTTGCTCTTTTGGTAAAGGAGTTAAACCGAATAATGTATATTTCGTGTAGTTCAGAACGGAAAATGGTTGAAATTCCTAGAGAGGGAGAAGCAATAATCGCTGGGTATTGGAGTCCTCAGCTAGATTTATGTTCTCATCCCGTAAGCCTAAAATGGAAGGATGGCAAGGTCAACACCTTGGAGACATTAGATTCTTTGGAGAGTTGTGCCAAAATATCATCCTTGCAATGGAATTCCTATTTTCTCTTACCGGGATGGATAGATGTTCATGTCCATCTAGCTTTGGACAGCCTTGATTTTTATCAGTGTTTGGAAAATTGGGCTCAGCCATCTTTAATAGAGGATAACATCGAAAGATATTTACAGCGATATCTAGAGATGGGAATTGTGGGTATTCGTGATGGTGGTGACTTGCCTGGCTTTTCATGGATGGCGAAAAACAAGGTGAGGGAAGGAGTTTGGTCTGGACCGGGGATTATTTCAGTACGGGAAGCTGTGAATAGAGCGGGTATGTACGGCCGTTTTCTCGGTCGTGGTTTTATTGATTTCTTAGACTGGCGAGACAAGGAAAGTGGTTTCTTTGACCAAGGACTAGACCAGCTTAAAGTCATCGTCACTGGACTAATTCGGTTTGATGCTTTTCACAAGGTAGGCCCAACTCAATGGACAGTCGAGGAATTAAAAGGGTTGGTCGAATCGGCTCATGAACGAGGGAAACTTGTCATGGCTCATGCTAGTGGAGAAGAGGGGATCTCGATAGCGATTGCTGCAGGAGTAGATTCCATTGAACATGGATATTACATAACAACCGGACAGCTTGAATTGATGAAAAAAAAGAATATTGCTTGGGTCCCTACCGTGGCACCCATCGGAAATATTCTCAAATATCCTTCGGATCGATACTCCAGCCTCGAAATTGATACCTTGAAACGTATTCTAGAGGGACAATTATCTAGAATCTATGAGGCTTACTGTCTAGATGTCCGAATGGGTGTTGGTACAGATGCAGGTGCCTATCGAGTACCTCACGCAGAAGGCTTTTATGATGAGTTAGACTGGATGATACAAGCTGGAATTCCAAGGCTAGAGGTCTATCGTATGGCGACCCGTGAAAATGCTCAAATTGTTGGAAGACCGGATTGGGGAAGGTTAGATATCGGAACCCCTATGAATCAATTACAGCTCGTAAATGGCTTTAGGTGATAGAGGGTTTCATACCTAAATGTGAGTTGAAGTAATCTTTTGAAACATCACCAAAAGTCCAACACAAAGCCTATAGATCGAATCAATCTTAAGGTTGTCTTCAGCAGTGGCATCGAAAAAAACATTAAGCTTAGACTCCAAGTCTTCTTCTGGTTTTTTGTAACATATAAGTATTGGAACCTTTGGTAGAGGGTATAAGACCAGGGAAATATCTGAGGAAAAACTAGTTTCAGTGTATTTTCCACTAAAAATGACTATCAAATCTTCAATAAAATCAGGATGAGTATCAATCAGTTGCTTTAAAGGTTTTTCAAATCTTTGTTCAAAAAAGGAATTCCATACAGTTTCATTACTAAGTTCTCTGAAGGGAACCCATTTGCTGGATAGATCATTGCCCGCACTATAGATAATATAATTCAGTAAAGGGACAGTCACCCATACATTGATGTGGCAGTCAGATATAATGTTTCCCTCAGAATCAACGGTGAAGTTCTTGCCTAAACACTTAACTGTCAGCTTATCGCTAGAAAGCTTAGCCCCTAATCGTTGTACCGACGCAGCAAAGTCAATGTTAACTATTTCACTTTTTAAGGGTTCTAGTGCCTGCATAAGTTGCTCTTCGGGAGTCGCTTGTTTGATGATTTTTCCTTCAAGTTCCTCAAGGATATTTTTGTCAAGATGAGGACATTGGTTGAGACGTTTTTGCCCTTTAATCAGATCAGCAGCAAACGCTAAGCAGGTCACCACTCCACATTGTTTGCAATTCGTTTTAGGGAGTATTTTATAGATTTCAATTGGGTTGTCGAGTTTTGCCATATGACATTGCCCCTTCCGCAAGAAGACTTCATAATTTTCATTTAATTAATATTCTATAACAAATCACGATTCCCTTCAGCATGTTAAGCGACATAGCAGAACAATCTTCAAACAGATATTTATACTCTTATATCATCGCGCGGCGAGGCAATAGGGAAGGATAGTTATTTCTTCTTTTCAAAGAGCGTGTTATGATAATAAAGTTAGATGCTCCGACGATAAATTTCCTTGAGTGTAAATTTGTCATTACATATGGAATAAGGATAAATACCGAAATAGATCGTTATGATTAATTAGGAACATTTATAATAGAAGGAGAGAGAAATGTTATGGAGAATTTCACTGGGGGATTAGGGCTACAACAAATACTTATGGGAGTTTTAGGGATCCTAGCTGTAGGTTTTATTCTCAAAAAGCTCTTTAAATTGGCTATTACCATAGCAATTATTATTGCACTTGTATACTATGGATTGCCCATGCTCCAGACAGTTGTACCAATGTAAGAGGGGAGGACTTAGTGTGAATGTTATTGGTAATATAATCTGGCTACTATTAGGCGGGATTATTGCCTCTGTTCTATGGTTTTTAGCGGGCTTATTATTGTGTGTAACAATCATTGGCATTCCATTTGGTGTTCAGTGTTTTAAGATTGCTTTATTTGTCTTGTGGCCTTTTGGAAAAGAAATCGAACTTGGACACTTTGGAGCAGGAGGTTTAATCTTTAATATCATCTGGCTCGTCGTTTTTGGATGGGAGTTTGCTATAGCTCATCTGGTTATAGGAGCATTTTTTTGTCTAACAATTGTAGGTATACCCTTTGGACTTCAGCATTTTAAATTTGCAAAACTGGGGCTCATCCCTTTCGGGGCAAGAATACAATAGGCATAATGCTAGGCGTCAGTGACATATTCTACAAAAGCTTTATCAATGTGGGACAAGTCATTTTCTGAGAGGATGAGTAAATAATGATACGCATTGGGGTAATTGGACAGTCGGGTGAGATCCCCGCTGAACTGCAACGATTAGCTTATGAAATAGGTAGAGAAATTGCTCTAAGAGGTGCAATTCTTTTATCAGGTGGTACAAATGGTGTGATGGAGTGTGTTTCTAAAGGTGCTAAAGAAGCGAATGGCTTAGTCGTAGGGATTTTGCCGGGAGATACAATGGATAAGGCGAACAAATATATCGATATTCCTATTAATACCGGATTAAGCTTTGATTACCGGAGCTTAATTCTCGTTCATTCATCGGATGCGTTGATAATGGTGGGGGGAGGAAATGGCACTCTGGGGGAATTATCCGCCGCTTATCTAAACCTCAAACCTGTTATAATACTCGAACCTTCAGGCGGTTGGGCTAATAAGGTAAGGACCATGGCTTATGACGAGGCTTATCTCGATGAACGAAAAAGCACAAAATTGGATTATGCACAGACCGTTAAAGAGGCTTTAGATATTGCCTTCAGCCGAGTGAAAAGATGAGACCCCAAAAACCAATTAACCGCCCACTTGTTCTGGATACAAGTGGGCGGTTAATTGGTTTATGCAGAAGGAAGATATCGGCAGCATTTTCAATTGGTCATGTAGACCGAGGGATTTATAGTAAGACTCCCTGATTAGTTCGAGAGACTTTCTAGGACTCGTAAAAAACTAATTGGAAACGGAGCTACAGCTGTAATTTTACGTTGCTCAACTGGATGTGGGAATTCCAACGAAACTGCGTGTAAGGTTTGTCCTGCTATAAGAGTTGAGCCTTTTCCGTACATTCTATCTCCTATAATTGGATGTCCTGAATGGGATAAATGAACACGGATCTGATGAGTCCTGCCAGTGTCTAGAGATAGTTCCAACAAGGAAGCTTCCGAAAAGCTCTGAAGCGTCGTGTAATGAGTTATGGCCTCGTCTCCCTTTTGGTTAACGGCGCGCCGATTGGGCTTGGTAAGATGTGGACCTATCGGTGCAATAATAGTTCCAGATGAGGGGTGTATAATTCCATGAACCACTGCTTGGTAAGTACGCTTAAGGGTTCCCTCCTTTAAACCTTTATCTAACTGGGCTTGAGTATGGCTGTCTTTAGCAAATAGGACACAGCCTGAAGTTTCTCTGTCCAGGCGGTGTATTGGACGGGTAGTGCAAACTACTCCTTGCTGTTGATAATAATGGGCGAGGTAATTACTTAAAGTACCCCGGGATGTCTGACCCGCTGGGTGTACCAACAGACCTGAGGGCTTGTTCAATACTATAAGATACTTATCTTCATATAATACATCGACTAGTCCTTGCTCTGGTTCGACTCCATAGGATGAGTCTTCAAGAGTTAGAACACGCAAAATATCACCCGTTTTAACTCTCTTTTGTAAAAAAACGGGTTTCTTATTCAAGACTATCCCCTTTTGTCGGGTTAACTTCTGAATCTTTCGTCCTGAATACTCCAGGATCTGTTTTAGGTAGACCTCAACCGTTAGTCCTTCATGCTCCTCAACAATCGGGTAGGTAATGTATGATTTCATAATACAATCACTCTCGCCATAATAATTTTGATGTTCCCTCTACACTACCACATTTTTTCTCTATATGCATATGAGCATCATCATTTAAATGAGGGGAACTAAAGACACTCATTCCATACATAAGAAGTTCCACCGTTCCGAATTTAGAATACGATTCCCATAGCGATTAGAAGAGGATTTAATTACTACGACTAACCATATAGAATTATCAAGATCTAATATCACCAAAATATATTTGTTTCGGGATAGACTGCAAATCGAACCTTAATTGCAAATTGAATAAATTTGAATAGCAATAAATAAATTACATTGTGTAAAGTATATTTGACATAGTGTAATTTTTCTGTTACTATTATTCTAGAGGTGTTAGGATGAGCAAAAATTTGAAAATGAAATCCTCAAGAGCTGCTAAAGACATGTCACAAAAGGATCTGGCGGATGCCACGGGAGTAACCCGTCAGACTATTAATGCTATTGAGAAGGGGGATTACAATCCATCAATTAAATTATGCATTGCTATTTGTAAGGCTCTAGATAAGACTCTTGATCAACTATTTTGGAAGGATGATGAAGATGCATAGAAGTCAATTGGATGAAATGCAGCTACAAAAACGAAACATGGTTGGGAATCAAGCGTATATGCTACTTTTCTACTTGCTCTTAATTGATATAGGTCTTTATGGCTATGGTTTTCGATGGCTACAATATCCCATGAATGTTTTTATAATTATGCTAGGGTGTATGACTTATTATTTGATCCGTCTAATATGGAATAATTCATATGTCGGGCCTGGAATAAAGAATAAAAGTGTAGTGAGAAAAATCGGCCTAGTCATTGCACTAGCAGGGATTGTGGCAGGAATCACAATTTCTTATTTGGGATCCAATTCTCTAGAAATGCTATTTGCCTATGAGGATAATGGGGCAATGATTTTATTGATAGTTTCAATAGTACTATTCATAGTGTTGGCGGTTGTCGGCTTAATTTCTAAATGGCAAAACAGAAGCGGTGACTAACTAACTAGGACCCTTCAGAAAGTTTCCTCAGAGTTAAGACTAGAGACATTGAAAACGCAGATCACGGCTATGTATGGAAAAATGATCTACCAGTAATACTAGGGTTAATATATGATTGGAGGTGTTTTTATGGGAGATAAAAGTCCTAAGAACAAGGAAAAAATGAAGAAGAAGGTTGAGAAAAAAGCCATTATTCCTCCAATATCTTAAATGCCAATCCAAAAGTACTTTGCCTTCTTAATTGCCTTTAAACGACTCCGGTACTAGCTGGAGTCTGTTTTTTGGATAATTGGTAGTATATCTAAGTAAATCACGCCATAATTTGTTATAATAGAGGTCTGGATGCGATTCCGTTCCGTATGATGTAAGGGTTAGTATTAAGTGAAAGTCGGAGGTTATATGACAAATTTTCGTTTTTTTAAAACTCCAATTACAGAAATCATAAAAAAGAGAATTTCTGTCCGTACTTATTCAGAACAGCCACTTACAAGCGATATAAAAGAAACGCTGCTTGAATTCTTTGCAATTTCTAAAGGTCCTTTTGGAACGCCTGTTAGATATAATCTCATCGAAAGGAACCTCGCTCGTTCAAGATCGAATGCAAAGCTTGGAACTTATGGAGTGATAAGGGGTGCATCGACCTATGTTGTTGCCGTAGTTGAAAAGGCCGACAAAGACTTAGAGGATTTTGGATATTCTTTAGAAAATGCTATTTTATTTGCTACGTCTTTGGGGTTGGGCACTTGTTGGCTTGGGGGTACTTTTAAGAAGAGCGAATTCAGTAAAGCGATTGAGCAAAAAGAGCATGAAATATTACCTTGTATCTCACCGATTGGCTACCCCAGCAGTAAAAGAAGTTTGATCGATACTGCTATGAGATTTACAGCTGGATCAAAAAACAGAAAAGAATGGGGAGAGCTTTTTTTTAGTGGAGAGTTTGGGCGTCCTCTATCAATAGAGGAGGCTGGAAAATATGAAACTCCTCTAGAAATGGTTCGACTTGCACCTTCGGCCTCCAACAAGCAGCCATGGAGAGTTGTGAAAACTAATAATATACTCCATTTCTACCTTCAACATACCAAGGGTTATGCGAAGTTATTAGCATATGATTTACAACGAGTTGATATGGGAATTGCCATGTGTCATTTTGAACTGACTACCAAGGAATTAGGAATCAATGGATGTTGGTGTGTCTGTGATCCGGGGAACATAGGCAAACCGCAAGACACAGAATATGTTGTGAGTTGGATCGAAAGTGTCTAACAAGAAAAGTAATGAAGGATGAGGTTTATTGAACACTGGAACATGGATTGCGATTTACTTGCCATTATTCATTCTTTTTTTTATCATATTGCCACAGCAACGTTCAGTCCATAAGGCTGTTTTATTAAGAATTAAGAAAAGGAAAGGTGTTGTTAAGATGACAAACGAGCTTCTAAATAAATATATCGGCAAGAACTGCCAGATAACGACAGGCTCTTTTGGTACGAACGTTAAAGGGAAAATCATTAATGTTAATGATAATTGGATTGAAGTTGAGACTAAAAAAGGCAACGAACTAATCAATGCTGAATTTGTTCAGAGCATAAAAATAGGCATTTAATTGACTATTTTCATCATTAATCGCCCTTATAATAGTAATTAAAAAACTAGTTGACAGCATATGATGAAAATGGTATTATAATCGAGTGCCACAAAGCCATACAATGATCAGAAGTAAGAGGTTTAATACTTCAAGTATATGATCAGAACTTTGTGTTGACAACGCAAGTTGAAAATGCTAAGATGTGATTCCGGCCCAAACGGGTCAAGAAAATAATGGTCTTTGGTCACCTCCCGCCGTCCTGCAAGAAGGTTAATACGTGCGAAGACAGTGTCTTCGGGCTCCGGTGACACTCAGACCATCCATGGTCTTTGAAAACTAAACAACAAGGACAGCCAATGAGAGAGACTCGAAAGAGTTTCAAAATAAATCATGAGTCAATCATCTTCTTCTAGAAGAAGTGAAATAACTTTTTTTGGAGAG
>NZ_JABZFS010000018.1:0-79577 GCF_014237355.1 Desulfosporosinus sp. | reverse complement strand
CTTTAGCTGCTTTAGATTTTTGACCCAACTACTTAAATCATATGCAATTATTCATTCAAGCTAATTTATGGATAACTGGATAATGAAATTTATCACCCTCAAGGCAAAATGGGACCTTCAACAAAAACTCTATCGATAAGATTTCTTTAGGAATAACGCAAATTTTGCAATATTATGTGTGATATAATAGATTTAAAGCCTAAAATATTAATTTATATGCAAATTTTATCATAAAATGTCAGACTTGCAGCTTAACACAACATAAAGGAAACCTAAAGTTTTCTTTATGTTGTAAATGTTGGACAGATTCTACATGGTTTCCAAAGCACGTCCAGCGAGTCATCACAGTAGTAGTTTAGGTCTTGCTATTGTTAAAGAAATTGTGACAAACCCAGATACTGTATTCGATTTAAACCTAAGGAGGTGTAAGCATTGGCAGGAGAAACTATATTAGTAGTTGATGACGATGATGATATCAGAGAGATCATTACCATGTACTTAGAAAACGAAGGATTTCAAGTAATTTCAGCTTTTGATGGCACCCAAGCACTTGCCTATGCAAATTCAGTAAATCCAGATTTAATTATACTTGACATGATGCTACCTGATTTGGACGGAATAGAAGTATGTCAAGAGTTACGTAAAAACCAATCGACACCGATCATTTTTCTTAGCTGTAAATCTACACCAACCGATAAATCCATCGGTTTGATAGCCGGCGGTGACGATTATATGAGTAAACCCTTCGATGCTATCGAACTACTAGCAAGGGTAAAGGCCCATTTACGTAGAAATCGTATTTTAGAAAGTTCAAATAGCTTAAATACCAAAACTCAGTTAATATGTTATCCTGGCTTGACTATTGATTTAAACCGTTATTCAGTTGTCGTAAATGGACAGAATGTTATTCTATCCCCTAAAGAGTTTCAATTACTGGAATTATTAGCCCAAAACCCCAACACAGTATTTAGTAATGAACAACTATTTAAATCTCTTTGGGGTACGGATAGTTTTGGCGATCACAGAACCGTGATGGTTCACATCAGCAATATCCGCAAAAAGTTAAAACAAGATTCTAAAAACCCTGTTTTTATTCAGACTATTAAAGGAATTGGGTACAAATTTTGTTTAGTTTAAAATTGCCCCCCTATAACAATTATAGTAATCGAGTCCAAGGAACCACTCCCAATTAAAAGTAGAAGTCTCACCGCTGATTTTATAAATTAAGAAGGTAGTATTAGCTTGAAAGTAGCAAATAAAACGCTTTATAACTATTTTTTGATTTTTGTAGTATTAGTTTTAATAACAGGTTGTGCGAAACAAACTAATCAAGAAAATCTACCTAAGGCAACCAAGGGGAATCTTGATCTTTCTGCTTGGGATTTGGAAAAAGACGGGATAATTAACCTGAAAGGCACCTGGGAATTTTATTGGGAACAGCTTGTTGACCCAGAGGATTTTTCTGAACATAAAACCCTAATACCGGAATATATCAAGGTACCCGATGCGTGGAATTATAATAATGATCCTATAGATCTAACCGGAGACGGTTTTGCAACTTACAGATTAATAGTAACTACTAATCAGAAAAATAGATTACTCGGACTTGAGATCCCGAAAATATCAACGGCCTATAAGCTGTGGGTAAATGAAGATTTGTTAGCCACTAACGGTAAGGTGGGAGTAAATGCGGATACATCAATTCCTCAGTCCCAAGCAAGGCTGGTCTTTTTTAATTCTAGCCAAGGGAATTTAGAATTGATTATACAAATATCAAATTTCCACCATCATACTGGGGGAATACTTGAAAATCTAAAGCTAGGAACCGAAAGTCAAATCAAAATGAGCGAAAGTTGGCATTTAGCATTTGATCTTTTTGTTTTTGGTAGTCTTTTTGTTGTAGGGCTCTACCACTTAGTATTCTTTGTCTTTAGAAGAAAAGAGAGGTCTAACCTTTACTTTGGAGCTTTTAGCACCATGATCGGAATCAGAGTGCTTTTTGTTGGGAATATGTTTGTGTTCAAATTATTCCCCTATTTAGATTGGGAAATGGCACTTAAGGTAGAATATCTAACTTTTTATTTAGGTACTCCTATGTTCATCCTATATTTGAAATCCATTTTACCTAGAGAAATTTCAAGTAAAATAATACAACTATCTATTGTTTCTGGCCTTATCTTTAGTGCACTAGTGTTATTCAATCCAGTTAGAGTCTATGGCCAGTACAATATTATCTATCAAATTTATGTAGTTATTACAATCATTTATTTACTTTATGCTTTGGTCTTAGCATGTTTACGGAAAAGAGAAGGGGCAATTGCTATAGGTTTAGCTGTCGTTCTTTTTTGTGGCACGATCATAAACGATATTCTTTACGAAAGCTCACTAATTTATCTAAGCAAAAGCCTTGTTTCAGTCAGTCTATCTTCATGGGGATTTTTGATCTTTGTATTTTCTCAATCTCTTATTTTATCTAGAAAGTTTTCACGTGCTTTCTCAAGTATCGAAGAGATGACTGCAAACCTTCAACAATTAAATGAAAGTCTAGAAGCTAAAGTACAAGAGAGAACAAATGCCCTGGAAAGCACTAATCTAGAATTGAAGAAGGCCTACCATAACTTATCAAAATCAGAAAAATTACGTACAGACTTACTAACTAACATTTCCCATGACTTACGCAGCCCAATGACCTCCGTTTTAGGATACATTAACGCCATTTTAGACGGTATAGTTAAGGACCCAGAACAACTAGAAAGATATCTACATCGAATTAGAGAGAGAATAACTGGTCTCAACAATTTAACTCAAGAACTTTTTGATTTAATTCAACTAGAATCTAGGAAATTGAAGTTAGAAGTTCATGTGATCTCGGTAGAAAAGTTGATACAGAAAATTTATGATAAATATCTTCTTGATGTACAACGCGCTGGAATCAATTTCATACTACTGCCTGCAAATAAGAGTGCCTACTCTTCGGATTCCTCCACTGTAGAAGTGGACATTGATCGAATAGATCGGGCTATTGCTAACATTATCTATAATGCCATCAAACATACACCTAATGAAGGCACAATTACTTTAGATTATTTTCTAAGTAATATGGAAATTGTCATAACAATTACAGACAATGGGTCGGGAATTGCTACAGCAGACCTTCCCCATGTATTCAATCGCTTTTTTACAGGTTCTAAATCAAGGACATCTGGTAGCGGTAGCGGATTGGGTCTATCCATTGCCAAAGAAATAGTTGAATATCACAATGGTCGTGTCTGGGTAACAAGTAAACCTGAAGAAGGAACCAGATTTTATCTATCCTTACCACTATCTAATTTGTGACCATATTATCCAATACACTCTTCCCAGTAGGCTTTTTCCATAAATAACCTCTATCTGTATTATGATACACAGAAGAACTACCTCGTTAGAGATAGTTCTTCGCTTGTTACCTGGCGATACGAAAGTCTCCAGTGGAGACTTTCGCCAAACGGCGTCCCGAGACGAATTCTCCTGCCGTTTGGATCCTACTTTCCCATGAGCTATTGCTCCCAGTATCCTTGGCCCTGGAACGAAAAATATGATGAAGTTTCAATAATCCAATCTTATGTAAAAACCCGTGGGGGATACTTGCTTGTATCTCCCACGGGTCATCTTATTTTACTTAAACTATATCAATTCATTTGCGTAAAGAAAGAAAACTACAGAACTTGTGAACTGTTAGGGGTCGGAATGTATTTATTAATATCTAGACATAATAAATTCGGAGAAACTTGTGCTTAAGTATTGGAGAATATGATATGAAGAAAAGAAAAGGATTATCTGCCTGGCAACTTACAATGATGGCCTTAGGAACTGTAATTGGAGGTTCTTTTTTCATTGGTTCATCGGTAGCTATTCATGCTGCAGGACCCTCCGTAATAATATCCTTTATATTGGGAGGAGCGTTAGTCTATTTCATTCTATTTGCCTTATCAGAGATGACAGTTGCAAACCCTGATGTAGGCTCTTTTAGAACATTTGCAGCCCAGTCGTTTGGACAGGGAGTCGGGTTCGTTGTGGGTTGGGTGTACTGGTCTGGAATGGTTCTAGCAATGTCTAGTGAAGCTACTGCGGTATCAATCTTAGTTTCTAAATGGATTCCCAATATCTCTTTTTCATTGCTGGGAAGCCTAACTATAATAAGTGTCACCTTGTTGAATTTATTAGGAGCAGATAAGCTGAGCAAACTGGAAAGCAGTCTCGCTGCAGTTAAACTCCTGGCCATAGCTTCTTTCATCATTTTAGCCTTACTTTTAATCATAGGAATGATCCCTGGAATCTCATCCATAGGCGCCGGGGAATTAGTTCGAGAACCTTTGATGCCGGGAGGGGGCAAAGGTATTGCCGGGAGTATGCTAATCGTGATGTTTTCCTATGCGGGCTTTGAAATAATTGGACTAGCTGCTTCCGAAACGGAGAATCCTAGAAAAACCGTTCCCAAAGCAATTACCTATACAGTTTTATGCTTAGTCGGATTTTATGTAATTTCAATTGCTCTACTCCTTCCCCTAATTCCTACCGCTAATCTTAGTGAAGATTTGAGTCCCATGGTTGCTGCTCTGAATAGATGGGGAATCGGGTGGGCCGGTACAGCTATTAATCTGGTACTAATTACAGCGATACTTTCGACAATGTTAGCGGCTATGTTTGGGATTGGAAGAATGATGCGATCTCTGGCAAATGAAGGTCTTGCTCCAAAATGGTTAAAGGATGAAAGGGATGTTCCGTATCGTGGAATACTCTTTTCCGGTTTAGCTATGCTTTTAGGATTAGGTCTTGGCCTTCTGCTCCCAAGAGTTTATCTATTTTTAATAAGTTCAGGTGGTTTTGCCTTACTATTTACCTATACCGTTATCATGGCAACCCATATACGATTTCGCAAAAGACATGGTTGTCCCCCTGAAGGCAAGTGTCAGATGCCCGGTTATCCATACACCTCTTGGGTTGTTTTATTCAGTATGATTGTTGTTATTTTAAGTATGCCATTTATTCAAGGTCAGGGATCAGGGCTTGTAGCCGGGCTAATAATGACCGGCGTTTATGCCTTAGCTTATTTAGCTATAAAAATTATAAAAGTTTCTCCACAAAGAACTACACTTAATAAACGACTAAATAAGATAGGATACCAATCACGCTTGGTAGAAGAATTCTCAAAGGAACTAATTGAAGAGATTACTGAAAAGGATAAACATAGGAAATAGAAATGAGCCTGTTTTTATTTATTGGAAATCATTTGAAAGGTATTTTTTAAAATGGTTTCTTCCAGTTGATATACGTCTGAGAAATTAAACCTTTATCATAAATTCCATTATCTTTTTGCGTTATAGAGGTTAAGAAATGAGAAATATCAAAAGGGAAAAATCTGTAAAAAATCTATCTATAAGAGAAAAATTATTTATAATTATCTTTCGGGCAGACAATAAGGCAGGAAGGGCTTTCGACATTGTACTTTTATGGCTGATACTAATGAGTATTCTAATAATCTTTTTAGAAACTTTGCCAGGTTTGTCAACAGCATTTCTTAAGTACCTTTTCAAAATTGAATGGATAATAACGGTACTATTTACGTTAGAATATATCATCAGAATATCCATCGTGAGAAATAAGTTTAAATATATGAAGAGCTTCTTTGGTATTATAGATTTACTCGCTATACTACCTGCTTACTTAAGCATTTTTATCGAAGGCAGTCAATTCGCGTTAATCTTAAGGACATTTCGTTTGTTGAGAATTTTCAGAATCCTAAATCTCGGCAAGTATATTGGTGAATCTTATTCTTTATTGAACGCACTTAAAGCTAGCCGATATAAAATTACTGTCTTCCTGGAAGCTGTTTTGATTATCGTCGTGATCGTCGGAACGCTAATGTATCTAATTGAGGGAGAGGTCAGTGGTTTTAATAGTATCCCTGTCTCTGTTTACTGGGCTATTGTAACCCTTACTACCGTCGGCTTTGGAGATATAACACCAGTCACTCCACTTGGAAGGATAGTCGCTTCTTTGCTGATGCTCCTCGGTTATGGGGTAATCGCAGTTCCGACAGGAATTGTATCGGCAGAATTGACGAGAAATAGATCAGCAAATTCCACCGGGCAAACTTGCCCCAGCTGCCGTTTAATAATTGAAAACGAAAGGGCTAACTATTGTATAAATTGTGGCATGAAATTAGAAAAATCGTAAAAATCCAGTCATAACATTCATTTTCTCTTTGTTCGTTCTAATCTCTTTTAAGCCAAAGGTTAAACAAATGATAATTAGTGACACCCACATTTCTTATTGTTCCGTAATAGCCCTTAAAAGAGGATAAAAAATTCTTAGAAGGATATTCTAGTCCTAACTAGGACTCAATTAGGAAGATTTTCTATAAACTTTGAACGATGGCGTTTTCTGTTTTAAGAACCTCGATTCCACAAAAACAATACTAGGTAATGTAAAATCTTTACCAAAAAACTTGGAGGTGTGTCTTGTGTCTAACCTATCCGTCAAAGAACTCAATTACGTTAAAGATTTTCTATCTTGGGAACTGCTTATGGTGAAAAAGTGTAATCAATATGCGAACCAGGAAGTAGATCCCGTATTTAAGGGAGTGTTTAATAACGCCGGGCAAATCCATCAGCAAAACTATTTAAACCTACTAACTTACCTCCAGCAACAACCCAACCAAGGAGGGATGGTACAATGATTGATAATAACTCAATGGTAACAAGCCCATTTGGGGTACAGAAAATCGGAAAAGATAAGTCCCCAGTTCTCCCGAAAGAGAAAGATCCCTCATTTAACTTGCGGGATAGGTTAAACGATGCTCTTTTAAGTGAAAAGTACAATATTGAAGGATATACTACCGGGTCCAAAGAGATACTTGACGAGCAGTTGTACAATGTCTTGATACAAAACCTAAATAATTTAAAGCAGGTTCAGCGTCACCTTTTTGAAGAAGTATTCAACCTCGGAGAATACCAGGCCGATATGGCCACTCCCCAACAAATTGCAGATACAGTTGACGTATTTACAAAATATAAAGTCCAGTTGCCCTATCCACAAGGTTAGTAATCTAACCGATTTCAGTGCATAATCATTGTCACGATCAAAAACAACCCAGGCAATCTCTGGGTTGTTCTTGTTATACTACCGCTATTTATTAAGAAGAATAATCTAAAATTCTCTTTTAGCATAAAACCGTAAGGAAAGGAAAAACGAAGTGGCTAAAGTAATTAACATCAGAACGATCAAATAACTAATGATTTGCCAATCCGTTTGAGTTTGCACCCAATTTCCCACTCTATTGAGGGCATTTTGAGTATACGGGCTGTAAATTCCTCGCAGTCCGTTCCTAATTAGGGCAATAGTTAAGAAAAAGCCTCCTAAGAAAAGGATTGTGGCTACGATATTAGAACGAAGGTAGCCAAGTTTGAAGTAAATAGGGAAATAGATTGAAATCATCCCAATTATTGCAATGTGAACTCCAAATACTACTTCAAAAGACAGATTACTTAACGTGATCGGGAATCCAGTGACATATATAATACCTTGGGTTAATAAATACGCTAAAATCCCGATAATTGCATAGGGGATAATTGATAAATACTTAGCTAAGACGATATCTCGTCTGCGTATGGGAAGACTATTTAACATTAATTCGGATTTGTTTTTCTCGTCTCGGGCACAAGCTTGAATCATGAGCATATAAGATACCCCAATCGTCGATGCGCTTAAGGCTCCTGCATACGTGTCGCTGAAGGCAACTGACATTCCAAAGGCATAAATAAAAGGAAACCAAAGAACTTTTTTTAATAGGAGGAAATCTTTTAATAATAGTTTATATATGCTGCTCATAATTGCTCCCCCTTTACAGTATAAAGCATAATATCTTCTAAGGATGGTTTCTCTATAATAGCTTGCTCCTTAAATAAGCGGCGGGCTTTCTCATGATCTCGAACTAATCCTTGGAACCCAAATTGATTGGGTTTAATCCCAACGAAAAGAGTTTTAGTTTCTTCGTTGAGCAAAGTATTAGCACCTTTGACTATACCGTATTGATCCAAAAGGTCATCTTTAGGGGCACTTACGACTATTTTACCATTATGGATAAAAGTCACATAATCCGCTATTTTATCAAGATCCGAGGTGATGTGGGTGGAAAAAAAGACAGATTTCCGTTCATCTTGGATTAAGCTTGATAAAATGTCCACCAGTTCGGCACGTACCAGAGGGTCAAGTCCAGCTGTAGGCTCATCCATGATCAGAAGCTCCGCCTGATGGGAGAGCGCGATTGCCAGAGAAAGCTTCATTTTCATCCCTTTAGAAAGTTCCTTAATCCTCTGCTTCGAGTCGAGATCGAAATCTCTTAAATATTTTTTAAAGACAGGGGTTTCCCAATGTTTATAAAAGGAAGAAACGAATTTGGCCATATCTCGTATCGTTAGCTCATCGTAATAGTGATTTTCGTCATAGACGAAGGCTATACGATCCTTAATCAGAAGTTCATCTCTTAAGTTATCCAGGCCAAACACCTTAATCTCTCCGCTGTCCCTATTCAGCAAGTTCATAATTAGTTTAATTGTCGTGCTTTTTCCCGATCCGTTTGGGCCGATAAACCCCATAATATACCCACGCGGCAACTGAAAACTAACCTTATTAAGGGAGAAATTCTTATAACGTTTGGATAGGTCGTCAACCGATAGGATGTAGTCTACATCTTTTAAGGATTCAGTTTTTCTTAGTTTTAGAGACTCCTTGTTCATTCTTATACCCTCTCTCCATCCATAATCAATTTTATGTTGAAATAGATGACAAACTCTAGATTTCCTCGTAGAGTAACTTGAACATTTCTAAGAGATCTTGCTGATTTAAGCCTGCTGTTTTGGAGGCGGCAATAGCATCCGCCACCTTTTCTTCAACAACACGCAGTCTCTTTTCTCTTAATAATTCTTTGTTTTGTGCGGCAACAAATGACCCTTTACCCGCAACGGTTTCAATGTAACCATCTCGCTCTAGCTCCTCATAGGCTCTCTTTGTGGTGATCACGCTAATCTGCAACTCCTTTGCGAGAGTGCGAATGGATGGTAACCCCTCTGCTTCCTTTAGATCACCTTCCAAGATGAGTTGTTTCAACTGCGTGACAATCTGTTGATAGATAGGTTCAGGCGAAGAATTGGAAATAATAATATTCATAGCCAAACTACTTCCTCCTTTAGGAATGTAGATCATGAGGGATGGGTAACAATCGTGTACTTTAACTGTTTGTTATGCTCACTCTGTATATATACAGTATATACAGAGTGAGCAGTTATGTCAACACAATATAAAAAGAACAAGTTGCACCTAATTTAAGGTTACAAACTTGCTCTTTCCGAATTGTTGAACTGAATGTACCAATTAATAGGTCAGTTGCTTCAATTCTCGGAGTTTTTAAATAGTTCTAATCTACCTTTCTTCCTAGTCTAAAAGCATTTTACCTGAGAAGGCTTATGCGAAGCTTAGTCATAAGTCTTCTTAGTATTCAAAAAGTTTGTACCAGAAAGAACATAGACGCCCAGTCCTTTAGTATTGTTGTTTAAAGCTATAAAAATTAGGAACAACCTCTTTAATGTTTATCTGTCCGTAACAATAATCTCCCTCAGGTAAATTCCAAACGGCTTCCCCATAACTTGCCAGCTTCACACCATTGAAGTCCTTATAATCTCTTACCGGAGTAGACCATCTTGCTTGACGAAATTCTTCTCCTGTGGTCGTAAGGCAACGATCATCCGAAACAAAATTGACTATTTCACCCTTTTCATTGAAATATAAATGCGCGGAAATGGTGTTTTCATTATTGGTGAACGTAGCTTTGACTGTCAATGGATCAATTGTTTCCCACTTGATCCTCTTATCAATAAGGCTGGCTGGGGCTAGTAAACACATATCGTTAAATATCGTCACTGTTTCTGCCTTATTCATAATCTCACCCTTCGCATCCGCAACTTTAAAAAGTGATGCGATCTTAATACGCATTGACGCCGTGGCATCTTTATATGAATGCACTCCGACCACTGGTATGCCAAACATTTTTAATTTGATGTAGTAAAAGCGGGAGGGTTTATCAAAATAATTGTATTGTTCAGAGACCATGGGAACCAATCCTTTTTTGGGATCTGGTCTAAACTTGCCTTCACAGACAATGCGCACGTTCTGAACCTTTTCCTTCCCGATAACACCAGTATAGGCAAGATACTTTTGAACTGGCAAGGGCAAGTCCCTTGTATCGTCTACCGTGAGGATTGAATTATCCAAAGGGCGTATCTGTTGAAGTCCTTGCTGAACATCCCCTTGATAGGCCTTTTTGAGTTCTTTTGATTTATACAAAAGCCCTGCAACTAAAAAGATTCCTAAGATCAATATAACCGATATTAGATACCTTTTTTCCATACATATTTCCCCTCTTTTTTAATTTAAATCTTCAAACTCTTATACTCATGACCAAAAGAGCTTATTCTAGCTCTTGCAACTTTTGGTTCATTTTCATTAATCCTTTGTACAGCGAAGCTACCTCGTCTGGAGTAAAATCAGAAAATAATTCAGCAACCAACTGTATACCTTCTTCTTGGTGTTTATCCCAAAAGTCCGCCGACTTCTCCGTTAATCTTAACCGAGTAACCCTGCGATCCTCTGGGTCCTTTTCCAAGACCAGAAAATTCTTCTCTTGTAGTTTCAAGGCAATCGACTTTACATTCTGATAAGAACTCCCCATAGCTTCTGCCACCTCCATTAAGGTAGGTGATGATTGACTCAATTTCTCGATCATGGCTGTAAGAAACCACTGTTTTGCAGTCAGTTCATGTTTAGCCAGAGTACGATCTACGATTACCTGCAGTTTATTGGGGATCAGAAACAAGCTGCCGAAAATAAACCTTTGCTGTTCTAAAATATCCACGTTACCACCCCTTTTCTGAAAGGTATCAGGGACCTCGGAAGGTTTCTAATAAACCCTTACGTTTAAATAGGTAACATGTTACCTATATACATAATATATTACCTATTGCATCGAATGTCAACCATAGATCCTGATTTTCTGGACAACAAGAACAGAAGTGCAAATCATATTACAGATTAGCACGTCTGTTATGCAAATTCGTCCAGCATTGGCAATCGTATTATCCATACCCGAACACTCGTAATTTAAATTATGGGGTATGTTCTTTATTTCTATCATTTTCCTCAAGCAATCTCGTATAGTAAAATCCGCTGGTATATAATGCTCCTGCAGGATTATGAGCAAGTACTCGATCCTTAGTAATAAGAGTTGTCACAGGTGCCTCAGAGAACTTAATAAATATTGAGTCATGACCAACACAAAGCCCCACTATCACATTTAAGTCTGTCTTCTCTTTATTAAGTAACTTTGCTTGCAAAACAGGATTACATAAGGATTCATGACTATCTTTTTTTATTTTAAACGTTTCGTCTATCCCAATTTCTGTTTTGTCAGTTGAGCTTACTTTGCAGATCACACAATAACTTTCCAGCCCTTTTGAATTAAGTATTTTTGCAAAGGTTTTAGCTTCACTCATTAAACCAACACAGGTTGCGATCCCGATTTTTTTTGCACCAATTCTTTTAGCAAATAGAACAATTTCCTCTACACGAGTTATCTTACCAAAGTATGTCCCCTCAATCTCTGCTGCCGCATGGGAGAACTTGGAAACGAACTCATCCTTTAGATAAAGCCCATTCGCTTCTTCGATCATTTCATTATCAGTATTCGTTGTAAGGCAGAATTGCGGAAAGCTTTTTTCTCTCCTATAGCAGTTTACAGATCCACAGTCTGCGCAACTTAGATTCTTTGTCTCTTCACTCATTTTGCATCCCCCTTTAAACCTCTTTTCTTCAATTTTCTTTAGTTTCCTTCTTTTTGTCAATTAAGACGCGAAGAAGCTTGAAAAAACTGGCCGACATATGTAATATTTAATAGCTTCAAAAATAGTCCGGGAGTGAATCTATAGAACAATTTAAAAGTTCATTCCAGCTATCGTCATTACAATATACCATGCAGATGCTTTTTTCATATTTTTGAAATTTAGAAGGTAATATTCTAAAGCTAAATTTTTCATAAAACTTAGGGTTTATATCTGAGAACAAAAAAATAAAAGTATCTTCTTTTTCTTTTATGCAGTTTTTCAACAATTCCTTTGCATAACCTTTGCCGGCATGACTTTTTGGAGTTAAAACAGACCCTATGCCATATACTCTTTTTCCGATAATATCCTTCAATTTTAATAATATTAGAGAGCATACTATTTCGTTATTGACATCTATGACATACCTTGTACCATACGCATGCTCCTTGGCATTATCGCTACGATATTGTTCAAACGTCCTGTTTTTGCTCCACTCCTTATAACCTTCAATAAATATTAAATCTATCTCTTGAGGCAGTGCCTGTCTAAAAATCATATTAACAGTCTCCTTTTTAGTTATCTAGATCGAGAGGCCTTCAATGCTTACTAAAAGGAATGAGCCAGCAGCCGTTCACCGGCAATGGACTGCGGTCGACGGCGGCCCTAGATATTCTCCTGCTTGAGGGCATCAATAATATTTTCCTTCTTAACTTTGGCGCTGGAGTACAGCATTGCTGAACTAACGATGATAAACACGGCCGCAATAACATATAAAATGCTTATCCAAGGAAGGGCGAAGCTATAGCTAAAGCTGTTCATCAATGACCTATGGATTAAATACATCACGATTATGCTAATCGGAAGTCCGTAGAACAAGGACTTAATTCCATAAAAAATACTTTCATAGTTTATCATTTTACTAAAGCCCTTTGGGGTCATCCCCACAGATTTTAGCATTGCGAATTCTCGCTTTCGAAGAGAAATACTCGTTGAGATCGTATTAAAAATGTTGGCAATCGAAATCGCCGTAATTAATACTATAAAGCCATAGGTAAACACCGACATAAACAGGATCATCTGTTCTTCTTGCTGTCTGCTTCGGTAAACATTGTAAATAAGAAGATTGTTCTCCTTCAGATCCTCAATTTGGTGTTGAGTCGCCATTGGATCAGTACTTTTCAGTAAGAGTCGCGTATGAACGTTGGGAATCTCTTTATCACCCATTAATTGATCCAGGACTTGTTCAGAGACAATGATCGTTAAACCGCCTACTCCTGCTGGAAAGACCCCCATCGGCGATTGATCAGTCAAGGCGGCGATTTCTATTTGATTTAAATGCCTCTCTTCTTCTGCCTCTCCAACAGTATAAAATAAATCAATGGTTTCACCTATTTTGGTATTTATAGCCTTCGTTTCTACATATTTCTCTGCTTCCCTATCCTTATACGGGATGGTCTCTATCACAATTCCAGTTAAATTATCCGGATTTACCAGCTGTTCGTAATCTGCACCAATCTTATCCGCGTAGGCTTGCAGACTCTCCTCATTTAAAGCATGCAAATCGATGTAGTAACGATATCTTCCATTCTCAAGCATACTCTTATCTTTATTCAATGGATCTTGTAATTCCTTGGCCATTGACTCTTGCTTCACCCAAGCGTTCAACGTTAATTCTCTCATAAGACTATATTCCGTTACATTATCTAGGGAAGCAATTGATTTCATCAACTGATCAACAGTTTCTGTATATTCGTTATCCATTGATACTTGAATATCAAAATTCACGCCATCCTGTGAGAGCTCTAGAGATTTTGTTAAATTGGCGGTAAAAAATGATACTGCTAAAAACAGAACGATGCTTATGACGAGTGAAAAAACCGTTGCTTGGTACCTGCGTTTGTTTCTTTTTAAGTTTTTTAAGCCTATTTCTGCTTCAATTCCGAATAGCTTGCGCATGAACTTTGACGTTTTTACTGCTTTACCTGTCAGCTTAACATCGGCTGTTTGTCGAATCGCATCAATAGCAGAGATTTTAGATGCCTTTCTGGCTGGCAGATACGCTGAAATGAAGATCGTCAGCATTGAAATTACACAGGCAGCCAAAATCGACAAAGGGGTTACGGACACCGTTAACGTTACTCCCCCTCTTAACGCTCCTTGGATCATCGGGTTTACGAACCAAAAGGTAATGCCCATTCCGCCAAGACCACAAAGGATTCCAAGAGGGATACTGATCAAACCAATGATTGCTGCCTCAAATAACACCGAGTTTCTTTTCTGCCTTTTCGTAGCCCCCACGCTGGAAAGCATGCCTAAATGACGGGAACGTTCTGACACGGAAATAGCGAAGGCATTATAGATTAACGAAACAGCACCTATAATAATGATCCCCATAATGACCGCGGATAGTGAATAGATAGTGTTGTTCAAGTTATCATTATTCGTGACCCCATAATAGCGCAGTAAACTGTTATTAAATTGGATCTTATCGACTTGAATTTGGTTTTTCTTAGCTAGCTCTTCTGCATGAGTGTATAGTGAGCTTTTAACTTTATTTAGTACAACCGAGGCATTAACAGTCTCATTTGCTCCTATCATGCTCTCATCGATATAGGTTATAATCGTATACCCGGCTGCCCATGTTGGTTCCCAGGTAGGTCGTTTGATAATTCCTACAACCGTATAGCTCTTAGTTATACTACCTTTTAATGTTTCGGTTTTTTTACCATTCTCTAATTGTAATGGGGCACGCTGAAAAAGTTCTTGAACACTGTCTTTGTTGAACCGTTTACCAATATCAAGTATTAAGCGATCCCCAATCTCGTAGTTTACTTTGGCATTTTCCACAATTTCTTCTGAAATGACAACTTCATTGTCCTTCTGAGGAAGCCGCCCTTGACTTAATTCAATGGGAAACTGCTCAAACCCTTCGGCATTATACTCCTTGATAAATAAATAGGGCTTATTTCTATTTTGCCCTTCCTCTAAAAGAGCATAGCCACGATCTCTTGAGATGACAAGAGTTTTCGTTGCTTCATCGTTCTTTACCGCTTCGAGCTGCTCCTTGTTCACATCATTGTAAAGAACATGCCATTCTCCATCACTGGCAATGGTCTGCCTTTGCAATAATTCCATAAAAGACACAGTAATAGTTGCAACCGCCGTCACCATGGCGACTGAAATAATTACTCCAAGGATTGTTACAAGGGTTCGTCGTTTGTTTTGTTTCAAATGTCTTATGGTTAGTTTATTAATAATGTTCATCGACGAAGCACCTCATCCTTCGTGATTCGCCCATCTTCTATGGTCATGATTCGATCTGCCTGTAGGGCTATACGCTCATCATGGGTAATTACAATCAGGGTTTGTCGAAATGTTTTATTGGACATTTTAAGAAGCTCAATAATTTCATAACTGCTTTTGCTGTCAAGATTTCCTGTAGGTTCATCCGCCAACATGAGTGCAGGATTATTTATTAAGGCTCGTCCTATTGACACTCTTTGCTGTTGACCTCCTGAAAGCTGATTGGGCAGATGGTTTAAGCGCTCGGTTAAACCTAGTGTTCGGATTATTTCATTAAGCTGCTCTTTATCTGCCTTGCGCCCGTCCAACAATAATGGCAGGTTAATGTTTTCCTCTACACTCAGAACGGGTATAAGGTTATAAAATTGATAAATAAGACCGATTTGTCTGCGTCTAAAGATGGCCAGCTTTGTTTCGTCAAGTGCATAAACATCCGTAGTTTCAATTAATACCTTGCCGCTTGTGGGTGTATCCACACCACCCAAGGTATGCAGCAGTGTCGATTTCCCAGAACCTGATGGTCCAATAATTGCAACAAATTCACCTTTGCTTACAGAAAACGAAATATTATCAAGTGCCATGACGGCGGTTTCACCATTACCATAGATTTTAGACAGATTTTCTACTCTTAATATTTCCATACTAACCACTCCTTTTCCGATTTCCAATAATGTTAATGTTAGTATAGCTGCCTAATATAGCTCTACAGTGACTAGTTGGGTGACAATTTTGTCACACAATACTTTTATAAAACTTGATCACAAATTGGGTCCCTTGATCCTTTTCACTGGTAACTTCTATACTACCACCTTGGTTTATGACAATGCTTTTTGACATGGCCAACCCAATCCCAATACTGTCACTGTGCGCATTTCTCCCTTTATAAAACCGATCAAATATGTAGGGCAAGTCATGCTTATGGATACCCTTACCCTGATCGTATATCTTAATCAGGGTATAAATTGGGGTTTCACTATAGCTAATACCGATCAATCCACCGCAAGGTGTATGCTCGAGACAATTTTTAATAATATTTGTCAAGGCTTCTGCCGACCAATTAAAATCCCCCCTAAATTCAGTATGCTCATCTCCACTGATTTCAAGGGTTTGCTCTTTTATTTCCATGGGGATTAGTAAATGTTCAATGGACCGTGAGATAAGGTCTTGTACATTTACAGGCTCTTTCTTAAACGTAATTGTACCTGCATCAATCTTAGACAGCTTGAGCAGGGATGCCACAAGCCATTGAAGTCTTTCAAGCTGTGAACGAATATTTTGTGTGAATTCCACACGCTTATCCAGGGGTAAGTGTTCTTCACTAATCAGGTCTGTCATAACAGACATTGAGGTGATAGGAGTTTTCAGCTGATGTGAAATATCTGAGATTGAATCTGCAAGATAACGCTTGTCTTTTTTCAAGAGTCTCGCTTGCTCAGAGAGGGTTACTGTTACTTTATATAGTTCACTTTTAAGAATGCTAAGTTCGCCTTCATCATTATCTCTAATATCAAGTGAGTATTCGCCGCCTGCAATTCGCTTTAGATATTCCGTCAGCCTTTCTATTTGCCGATATCTCCATCTTGTAAACATGAACGATACGGCACCCATTAAAAGCAACGCTAACAAGGCGATGATCCCTGGGACGGGATTAAAAAAATAGCAGGCAACAAAACCTACTATTGTAACTGAAGCCAGAAGTGTGATGTATAGTTTAATTTCTTTATTTCGCAGCAACTTAGCTGCCCCCTTTATATCCGATTCTGCGAATCGTTTTTATAATTGATGGGTTCTGACTATCATCCTCGATCTTTTCGCGCAGACGTTTAATATAGACTGTTAAGGTATTATCATTGACAAATTCCCCTGCAAAATCCCAGAGACCTTCTAGAAGCTGATTACGACTAAGGACTTGTCCCTCGTTATTAGCAAATAATAAGAGCAAGCGATACTCAAGAGAGGTTAATACAATTTCCTGCTCTCCTTTATAGACCTTTGCCTGAGCAGTATCTATCTTAAGATTGCTAAACTTATAAACTGTTTTTACAAGTTCTGTCTTGTCATACCTGCGAGTAACAGATTTAAGACGAGAGAGCAGCTCTCTTATTCGAAATGGCTTTGTTATATAGTCATCAGCGCCCATATCAAGCCCCATAACGACATTAACCTCGTCATCGATTGCCGTTAAAAATATAACCGGGATATCTTCCTTGGCCTTGATTAATTGGCAAAGATCATAGCCGCTTCCATCCGGAAGGGATAGGTCAAGGATCGCTAAGTCAAAGCTATTTTTATTAATTGTAGTTTTTGCAGACTTGACATCCAAACAGTGAGTTACAAGATATCCCTCTTGGGTAAGTGAGTAGCAAAGACCTGACGCAATAATTCCATCGTCTTCCACGAATAGTATTTTCATTTTGCCCTGATCTCCTTGTTTAAATTTCATTGGAAAGATACGTAAATATTCCCTCACTTCTACTCTGAGCAGCCTTATACATTCCTTTGGCCACTCTTTTAGCGTCTATAGGCTTATATTTTTTCAGTGGTCCTATGAAGATAAATGAAATTCCTTTGGTTAAATAAGCCGATATCGACTCACCCATACGAAACTCTTTTCTATCGCCAAGTAATAATGAAGGTCGAAAGATATGTAAAGACTTAATCGATATCATTTTAAGTTCTTCTTCGAGGAGACCTTTCATACGAGAATAGAACACTGGCGACTTAGGGTTTGCCCCCATTGAACTGATGACTAGGAATTTTTCAACCTTCATTTCCTTTGCAAGCTTTGCTAATTCCAGAGGATATTCAACATCGACCTTTTTGAACGCCGCCTGACTCTTAGCTTTTTTTATCGTTGTTCCCAAACAGCAGAACACATCATTGACTTCAAAGAATTCTTTGTAGTAAGGCAAGTTATTGAATTCAATTAAGTGCTCCTCTAGTTTTAGATGTTTTAGACCGGTCGGTTTACGGACAAAGATTAAGACCCTTGAGTATTCCGTACCATTCAATAAGCAATTGAGTAATTCGCCACCAACCAACCCACTTGCACCAACTAACAGCGCCGATTTACCTACCATTTTATTATTCCTCCTGTTTCATTATGAGTTTTAATGGTCCCTTTTTACCATGTAATTCAGTAACTGCTTTAGGAAAGAAGTATTGTGTGGTATAAAGTCCAATTCCTCCATTGCCTGACAGTAATGCTCCCACATCTCTTTTCTGGCGCCTTCTAAGCCAAGGACCGTCACAAAGGTTGAATTGTTATTTGTGGAATCTTTGCCGGTCAATTTCCCCAGTAAAGCTGGATCACCTTCAGCATCCAGCAGATCATCCTTGATTTGAAAAGCAATACCTGCATGATGGGCAAATTTCTTCAAGGCCTCGATTTGCGGTTCCTTCTCCCGTGCCAAAATGGCTGGCATTACGATTGAGGCTTCGAAAGCAATCCCTGTTTTATAAAAGCACATGGTATTCAATTGCTCCAGCGTCAAGAGTTTTCCTTTGGAATCCAAGTCCATAGCCTGACCTTTGCATATATCTTCTGTCCGACGGGTTACATACTGGATCAATTGTAAGACGATGTTAGGTTCGAACCGGTCAAGAGATGCCAGTTCCTGAATAGCTCTTTGGGTAAGAAAGAGACCTGTTAATTCTGCTATAGCGATATTGTACTCTACATGTAGGGTAGGCTTGCCACGCCGAGTATCTGCATTATCTTGGGAGGGGAGATCGTCGTAGATCAGAGACGCAGTGTGCATATATGCCAAGGATCTCAGAAGCGGCGCAATTGCCTTAGGTTCTAATCCGTACCCTTTCACGCTCATGGCCCAAGCCATGAGCGGACGCACCTGCTTTCCGCCTGCTTCCAGACAATAATTTGAGGAGTCAATAAGGGTTTGGTTCAGAAGTGGATCTTCGATGGTTTTTGGGATAGTTAAGATACTGCTGATCTGTTTACTCACAGCTTTCATCGTATCCACGAAGGATTCCCGCTCGGCCCTTTCATTTTTAAGTATTGTTATTATCCTATCACGAAGCAGCTTGTCAAAGAAATCAACATCATCCGCTTTTCGGACCACTTTTTGGAGGAGATTATTAAAGTCCGGATTTGCGGACGCAAATAGATTCATGACTTCGTCGTATTTTATATTTCCCATCCGTTCTTTGTATCGTTTCAGTCCGTTGATTGCACGGTCCAAGATCAATTCGCAGGTCTTATTGTCAGAGTGGTATACATTATGGATTAAATTTGAGATAACCGTCCAGTATAATTCAAATGGATTGATCAGATCCTGTCGCTGATTATGATATTTTAAATAATAGGTATAAGGTGTAACCGAACCTTCCTTTAAGTCATCAAACATATCAGCGAAATCATCCGCTAACTGATTGTAAATACCATAATAAAATGTTCGGTTATCAAATCCGATATCCGCTGGTGCACTGATTACTGAGCGGGCAATTAGTCTAGACGATGACGATTTTAGGATGATGGGAATATACAAATCTTCATTGGTGTAATTAGGATTGGAAAGGTCTTTTTGGCCATCGACTTCCTGGGAATTAAAAAATACATACGCTTGCTCAAAAAAGGATTTCTGGTTCTCGGGCTGCAGGTGCGCTTTGATGTACTCGAAGTTTTCCTGCAGTTCCAACTGAACGTATTTGAGCAGTTCGCTGTTCTTTCCCTCCCACTCAACTAATTCTGGTACACATCCGGTGATGAGTGTGGTACGAATCAGATTGGAATATCGGTTTTTCTCTTCAAAGGACAAGACGTTAGAGTCCAGCAGGTCATCAATGAGTGGATAGGTTAAACCATAGGAATAGCCGAGTCGAATAGCTTCCTCCAATTTTCGAGAACGCACGTCTTGTGAGGTCTTGTCACTCATTTCTTCAATTTCATGCATCAGAACACCAGCAATGATTTTGATCAGTTTTCGTTGAGCATGCTCGGCCTCCAGCTCTTTCGGAAGGTGATGGGTCATAGTCTCAATTTTGTCCATCACCCAAAGCAACGTCGATTCAATGCCTTCCTTCTGAGCTTTTCGGTACAACCCCACCATACTTATTGTCTCGGTTCTGTCTGTCTTGTCTAAAGTGACCGATGGAATCAGTTGATCTTTCAGATTATCCACTACTTTTCGGATACGTTCCTGAGTGACGGGTGAATCCAGTGCTTTGCCCAGATCACGCATGAAGATGTAAGAGATGCTTCTATCTAGATAATTGTCCAATGTACCTGTGTAATCCAGCCATCGTATATAGTTGTAATAATCCTGCGGGTTAGGTTTTTTATTTCTACCAAAACGACAGGATAGAAATGAAGGGCGATGGATATGGTTTTGTTTCCACGACTGGATGTCGTTGATAAGGGTCGGGACATAGGTCTTGAAGGCAACCTGCTGATAGAGTGATTTAAAGTAATCGGCGGCCTTCTGCTCTGCAGTTTGGTAACATTCAGCGGCATCAATGATGGTCGTATTAAATTGCTTTGGCGCTTGGATGTCCAAATTCTCGTCCCCATCTAATGGCATTTTGTACATTCAGCTTCTCCGCCTCAACCCTCATTTTATTTCTTACAACTGTTTTAACTGCTCTCGATATTGCCTTAATTCATCTTCATCAAAATCGTCAATAGTGTCTTGCAGTACTTTAAGTATCTTAGATCGATCTTCAGGAATTCTACCGACCACGGGAGTAGCTATTGATACATGATTAGCAAAGACTTTGGTGTTTGTTTCCAAATGTTCGATGAAGTGCTTTAATTCTTGAACTCGTTCGAATTCGGTGGCTTCAACAAATTCACCCTTGAGTTTTTGTTCATATAATTCTGTACCGGGTATTAGGGTTAAGGAGGTTATCCCAATACTTCTTGGTTTTAGTTGATTAAAAAATTTGGCCGTTTCAAGGGCGCTAATTTCTCCTTCTGTATGACCAGCTAACCCATTTAAATAGATTCCATGATACTCAATTCCGGCTTCCTCTAACCGCTTGCATTGTACAACAGCTTCTTCGGCGGTATTTCCTTTATGTATTCTAGTTAATGTCTCATCATGACCGGTTTCAATTCCGATATACAACTGATTTATTCCCAAAAAACGCAAAGCCTTAAGTTCCTCGATTGTTTTTGTTTTAATATTGGTTATCCGAGCATACATAGAAATAGTTTTACAGTGGGGCAGGTATTCTTTAATTTTTTTGGCAATTAGTTTTAGTCGTTCAAAGCTTAAAACAAAGGGATCACCACCGACAAGGTAGACCCTTTCTGCGTTAGGCCGCAGGTCAAGAACCTCTATTAAATCTTCCTCTATTTGCTCAATAGGTTCGATACGAAATGGGACATCCTTGTACATGCTGCAAAATGTGCAACGGTCATGTGAACATCCGACTGTGACTTGTAATAGTAGGGTTTTAGCCTCAGCTGGTGGTCTATAAATTGTACCTGTGTAATGCATTTTAACAAACTCCCTTTCAGGTTGATAATTTCTTAGCATTGGAGTCAATGGCAATCGTCTTGTATATTTTACCACACTAATATTTTGCAGTGTTTATAATTCCTATCCCGAATACATTTCTGGCCGCATAGTTTACAATCTATGGGTATAGCATTAGAAAAGGACTGACGTGTTGCATGCACGCCAGCCCAGCAGATTGTCTAACCGAACGGTTAGCCCGAATTGAAGTCATAAGACATAACCGCATCTTGTCAGGGCGGTTATGTCTTCTTTATGATCAAAACAACGAGTGTCTTATAGTTTGCAGGATTCCAAAAGGATGACCTTCTTTTTCGGAATACTCCCAATCACAATGCCTAACGTAGTGAGGATAAGTGCCAGGATATGGATCCAGGTAATTTTCTCATTTAAAAAGACGAACCCACCGAACATGCTTGCAAAGGGCATACCGTTTAAAAACATAGCCGTTCTGTTAGCCCCCAACTGTTTAATACCGTGATTCCATCCCAATGTACCTAATGCGGTAGCTCCCCAGGCTGATAATAATAAGATAAGTGCAGCGGTTGACGATAAATGAATCTGTCCATAAACCGAAGGCCCAAAGGAAACCAGCGTCCCCAAATTTAACAATATTCCTCCTATTAAGGTGGAATAGGCGGTCACTACTAAGGTAGGAATCGAAGTTTCCAACAGTTTTTTGATAAGCAACCCACCAATGACATAGGTCAACATAGCTAATACCATACTGATATCCCCGAGTAACGAAAATTGGATCGTGCCCTCTGGGGATTTTGAGAATACGACTAAAACAACCCCTGCAAATCCTAGTAGTATGCCGAGTCCTAAATTTCTAGTGAATTTTTCCTGGACAAATATAGAAGCCAGCAACGCCGTCGTCAGAGGATTTAGGGCCAGGATAAGGGAAGCATTGGTGGATGATGTCACGGAAACTCCATACCCCAAAAACAACTGATGCACACAAACAGAGATTAATCCTATACCAAAAAGCCATCCCCACTGTTTCTTACTTGGATTGTACAACCCATATTTTCTAAATCCGAACAGTAACAAAACAATTCCCGCCAGGGGCATTCGGATTGCAGCTAACAAGGTCGGGGACATATACTGGGTTAAAAACTTAATCATTACAACATTGAGGCCCCACAATAGGACGATAAACACTAATATCAGATAAATTAGCTTCTTTCTTGTTGGCATTCTGATTATCTCCATTCCTGAAATACTACTAATATAATAGCACTTATTAGTCTGGTTTTTGCAAGTTTGTATCTCAGAAGGATAGTCGTATTGCAATAATATCTTAACGAATCTCATGCCATTACACGATATTTGCCGATTTATTCACTTTGGGCGCTTATCGTTACTATTTTCTTTTCGATAGTTTTCGCTTTCAAGTAAACTATAAGTAACAGCAAAAGAGGGCACTGGTCATAGACCACGCCCCTTTTTGCTGTTCCAACAAAGCAAAACCTCTAGCCTTGATATCGGCAAAGAAATCCTTCTCGTCATCACCTCAGCTCCCTGAGAAACGGGACTAGGGATTCTTTTCCAGGAAATTGGGGAAACTTTATCCAAAAACAGCCGGATAATAAGTAACCCAACCTCCGCACAAATTCCTAACTTTAGTAAATCCGTGTTGAGTCAAGATTCGATAGGCAACGTAACCTCTTAGCCCAATCTCGCAGTAAACTACGATTTCCTTATCTTTTGGAAGTTCGGATAATTTGCTGCGCAGGTCATTGACAGGTATATGCAGTGAACCGCGGATAAATTTAGCTTTACGTTCTTCTTCATCCCGTACATCAATAATACAAATCTCTTTTGCATTAAGTTTACTAAGCTCCTGCCAATGAATCATTTGAACATCACCATTAATGATGTTTTCCGCCACATAGCCGGCCATGTTCACAGGATCTTTAGCCGATGAAAAGGGTGGGGCGTAGGCCAGTTCAAGTTCCTGCAGATCATAGATAGTCCCTTCGTTACGGATTACCCCGGCGATGTCATCGATCCGTTTATCGACACCTTGAGCTCCGACAGCTTGAGCACCCAGGACTCGGCCATTGCTTTTATCAAAGACAAGTTTCATGGATAATCTTGTTGCTCCAGGATAATACCCGGCGTGGGAATTGGAGTGAGTAAACAACACTTCATGAGGAATTCCTAATTTCTTAAGCATTTTTTCATTTGCTCCGGTGGAAGCTGCCACTAAATCAAAAACCTTGGCAATGGCAGTCCCTTGGGTACCCTTATACTGGCTATTCCGACCTGCGATAACGTCGGCAACAATGCGGCCTTGTTTATTAGCAGGACCTGCAAGGGGTAAGAGGGCAGCTTGTCCTGTGACTAAGTGTTTTACCTCAATGACATCCCCAACTGCGTAAATATTAGGGTCTGAGGTCTGGAGTCGTTCATTAACTTTAATACCGCCTAACTCTCCGATAGTTAGTCCGGCTTCCTTCGCTAATTTAATTTCCGGTTTTACCCCAATGGCCAAGATCGTTAAATCAGCTTGTACTTCCCCTCCGCTTTGGAGTGTAATAAGAGCACCATTATCCTTTTTAGCAAAGGATTTTACCCCATCTTCCAAAATGAGGTTGATTCCTTTATTAAAAATGTGCTCATGAAGAATTGCGGCCATTTCAAAATCCAGAGGAGCCATGACCTGATCGCTCATTTCTATAATCGTTGTATCTACTCCTCTGGCATGGAGATTTTCAGCCATTTCCAAACCGATAAAGCCCCCTCCTACGACTGCTGCCGTTTTAGGTTGCTGCTCATCGATAAATCGTTTAATCTGGTCAATATCTGTAACATTACGTACAACAAGAGCCTCGATGTCATTAATCCCGGGAATCGGCGGACGAAGCGGAGCTGCCCCGGGAGAAAGGATCAATTGATCATAAGATTCTCTGTAGACCTTACCATTACTTTCTCGAACTTCGACGGCTTTTTCCTCAGGAAAAATACGGGTAACCTCGCTAAAGATTCTCACATCAATACGAAAGCGGTTCCTCATAGCTTCAGGCTTTGAGACCAAAAGAGCTTCCCGCTCATTAATAACTCCACTGACATAATACGGTAAGCCGCAGTTTGCATATGAAATATGTTCTCCCCGCTCAAAGATAATGATTTCCGCCTCTTCATCTAAACGGCGCAAGCGTGCTGCAGCACTGGCTCCCCCTGCAACTCCACCAACAATGAGTACCTTTTTACTCATTACAACATCTCCTTTAGCATATAGATTATCTCAGTTTAACCAAGTTTATGAAAATAATAACATGATTAATTGGCATTCACAATCATGTTATCTTCTCTTTACGATTTAATTACTGCCTTAGGAGACCTTGACCAACAGTTTTTCCAATTTTTGCGAGCTCTAACGATTCAGCGACTGAGAGATCTTTATTTATTTATCAAATCAAGACCAATTTTTTTATAATATTTTTCAAATCCTCCAAGTCAAAGGGTTTTTCTAAAATTCCTTGGTAAAATTTCCTTTCGGGATAATCTTTGTCATCAGGGAAACTGCCTGTCATTATTATGGCAGGAACATCAATAAGGCGTTGTACCGAGCGCATTTTTTCAAGTACTTCTTTGCCACTTCTTCCGGGCAAGCCCAAATCCGTCATAACTAAGTCAGGTTGTTTACTATCTAATACGTCAAAAGCCTCTGTACCTGATTTACACCATTCTACTTTATGTCTAATGTCTTCTAAAACCATCTGGATTACCCGACCAATGAAGGTATTGTCTTCAACCATTAGAATATTAGCCAAGATGTTCACCTCTCCAACAAAAAGAATTAGTATATAAAATATATTCCTAATTCCATAAAAAGTGTGTTGAAGTATGTCCGAAAACTTTATAATCTTTTGTCATAATAGAAAGGACTATATTTAATATAGGCAATACGATGATAACTACAATTTGAATTTTACAAAAAACATAGTACCTTTCGAACTCGTACTGACCTCAATAGCTGCATTATGACGTGCAGCGATGGAATAACAGATACTAAGGCCTAATCCATTTCCATTCTCCTTATCGGTTAGAAAAGGGGTTCCTAGTTTTTTTAGAATTTCTGGATTAATGCCCTTACCTTGGTCCTGAATAGAAAGAACAACCTGATCATTTTCCAAATATGTTTTAATGACAAGTCGGCCGCCTGGAGCCATTGCTTCCAAGGCATTTCGACATAGGTTTAAGATGATTTGTCGTATCTCTTTACTGTTCAAACTAAAATCAGGGACATCACTGATCTCAATGATTGCTGTCATTTTATGATGTTTTGCGTCCGCAAGAATGAGTGGTTTCAGAGCATTAACTATAGTATTCAAATTATCCATTTCAAACTGGGATGTCCTACTACGCCCCAGCGAAAGAAATTCGCTAATTAGTAATCTCGCTCGGTCAAGTTCACTGATCATCAAACTTATATCTTCCTGATAGTGTAGAAACTCACTTTTCCCTTGCATTAACTGAAGATAGGCTCTCACTCCAGTTATGGGATTTCTAACCTCATGGCTGACTCCGGCTGCCATTTCCCCTAAAAGTCTAAGTTGATGGGACCTAAGCATTTCTTCTTCTATCATTTCATCTTGATAATTATATAATTCAACAAAACGAGCGACCTTATATCTAAGGTTCGCTGGGTTTACTGGTTTTAAAATATAATCTATGGCTCCAAGCTCATAACCTTTATTAATTTGTTCTTGCTCCTGATAATTTGCAGTTATGAAAATGATTGGGATATGCTGGGATTTTTCTCTCATTCTAATCAAACTGGCTGTTTCATAGCCATCAATTTCCGGCATTTGTACATCTAAGAGAATTAAGGCAAAATCATGCTCCAGCACTTGTTTTAGGGCTTCGTGCCCTGAATTGGCCCTTATCAAATCATAGGAGTTTGACTCTAAAATAGCTTCTAATGCTAAAAGATTTTCCACTCTGTCATCAACCATTAAGATTTTTACTTTATCCTTCATCATTAGCTCCCTTATTCCTTATTCATCGTTTGATAAATAGTTTCTCAGTATCAATTTCGCTATATTTATCATTATAAATAGTATAATTAATTGTTTCTTTATTTCCTAAAGCTAAAATCCCCCTTGGCCCTAGACTGTTATAAAAGAGACCGTGCACTTTATTCTCCAACTCTTTGTTAAAATAGATTAAAACATTCCTACAGATTATTACATTAAATTCATTAAATGAGCTATCGCTAACTAAGTTATGTTGAGCAAAAACGATATTTTTCCGAAGTTCATTATCAAACACGGCATTTTCTCCGCATAACGTATAATAGTTTGAAAAAGATTGCCTTCCCCCTGCATGCAGATAATTACTTGTATACGTTTTCATTTTTCCCAGAGGATAAGCACCTCTTATTGCCATTTCAATTGCATTTTCATTCATGTCTGTAGCATAGATACGGGTTTTATCATACAACCCTTCTTCTAACAAAAGAATAGCCATTGAATAGACTTCTTCCCCAGTAGAACAGCCCGCATGCCAAAGTTTAATTAACGGTACGTCTTTGATAAGGGGTATTACATTTTTTCTAAATGACTTGAAAAACTCGGGATCTCTGAACATTTCCGTGACTTGTATGGAGAAATCCCTTATTAATCGACACATACAAGCTGGATCATGAAAAACCCTTTCCTGTAGTCCTGTAATTGTGCTTAACCTCTCCGCCTGAACACGATGCCATATACGTCGGCGGATAGAAGATAAAACATAATTTCTAAAGTCATAACCACTAACTCTATAGATTCCTTCAAGCAACAACTCGATCTCCAGTTTCTCTAAACTACTAATAGTTTGACCATTGCTAGTTGCCAAGATTTACTCACCTACCTATACAACCAAACCCGAATTAAGGAAATTAATTTATCGATATCTACGGGTTTACTTAAATAATCAGAAGCGCCAGCTTCCATACATTTCTGCCGATCATCTTTCATCGCCTTCGCAGTTAATGCTATTATGGGGATCTCTGCATACTCGGATTGCCTTATCTGTATCATGGTTTCGTAACCGTCCATTTCAGGCATCATAATATCCATGAGGATCAGTTCTACGTCATGGTTCCCTTTAAGTTTTTCCAAGGCCTCCCGTCCATTTTCTGCATACAACACTTTAACTTTAGCCTTCTCAAGAGCAGCTGATATTGCAAATATATTACGCATATCATCATCAACGACAAGGACAACCCTCCCCGTTAAATCCCCTGCGACTGCTGCTTTTGGGGAAACATCATCTTCATTTACTGTTTTGACTGGATTATTAACGGGATTTGGATTAGACTCAATCGATAGTGCACCTGTTGAGAGGGAATTTTCTGTAGTTACACTAGGTAAATAAAGTGTAAAGGTACTTCCCTTTCCCTCAACACTTTTAAGTTCTATATCCCCCCCCAATAAAGCTGCTAACTCTCTACAAATAGACAAGCCCAGGCCAGTCCCACCATATTTACGACTAGTCGTACCATCAGCCTGTTGAAATGCTTCGAATATTAAAGCCTGATTATCTTTAGCAATACCAATTCCAGTATCAGTAACATCAAAGGCAACCATGTTATCCTTTTGGTTACTTTCTTGAATGTCCATTCTTACATAACCCTGCTTAGTAAATTTAATGGCATTACTTAAAAGGTTCGCTAAAATTTGCTTTAAGAGGCGCCTGTCTGTGAGCAATTTATTCGTAACATTATTCACTTGAATGGTAAAATCGAGTCCTTTTTCAAGAGTCATTGGTCTGAACTGTCCTTCGAGTTCTTTTACGAGATCCGCTAATATAATCTCGTCCCTATTGACTGATACTTTTCCAGCCTCAATCTTTGATAGATCTAAAATGTCATTAATAAGCTGCAACAAATCATTTCCAGAGGACCAGATCGTTTTTGCATATTCCAGCTGTTTTGAATTAAGGTTTCCATCGTTGTTTTCCCATAACATCTTTGACAAGATTAACAGACTGTTCAGAGGAGTTCTTAATTCATGGGACATATTTGAAAGGAATTCAGATTTATAACGGGAACTCGATTCGAGTCGTTGGGCTTGATCTTCCAAGTTTGCTTTAGCCTGGGACAATTCAATATTCTTAAGTTCCAATTCTTTATACTGTTCCTCCAGTTTTTCGTGGAAAGTTTTTAATTCTTCTTGCTGAGTTTGCAGTAGTTCAGATTGAGTTTGCAATTCCTCAGTAAGTGTCTGAGATTCTTCTAAAAGTTTCTGGACATGGGCATGTTCTGCTATCCGATTCTGAATAATACCGATGTTCCAGCGAATTTGTTCTAAAAATTCTTTCTGTTCTGGTGAAAACTCGGAAAGGGATGCTAACTCAATCACTGCAACAACTTGCTTTTCAAATTCAATTGGAAGCAATTTGATTTGCTTTGCTTTAATTTGTCCCAATCCCGTAGTAATAGAAATGTACTGATCTGAAGCTTCTGTTAAGTTTATCATTCTATTCTCTAGAAAGCATTGACCTATTAAACCCTCACCAAGTTTAAACTCTCTTATACCGACCTTTTGACTATCTCCTGCATAGGTCGCCATTAGTTTAATCGTACCGGTTTCGTTAGAAAGGATGTAAAAGTTACCATAGCTTGATCCAACAATTTGGCAAACCCAATTAATCAATAAACTACAGAAATCTTCAACATTTTGAACCCCCTGAAATAAGGCATGAGTCTCGCTTACTTTTGATTGGAGCCAGTTCCGAACCTTTAAGGCTTGGGTGGATTCACTCTCTAGACGGGTTTGGATTTCTAAGGCACTAGCCATTTCATTAAATACTGCGGATAGCTCCCCCAACTCATTCTTAGTTACATCCAGACGGGGTAATGAGGTTTTATCCGGATATGAAGTAATTCCTTTCATTGCTTTTGTCAGCCGACCGAGGTCGCCGAGAAACGTCTTTAATATCCATAGAGAAATAAGTATTCCAACCATTAAACCGATAAGCACCAACAAGGCAAAAATTAGTTTACTCTTGTAAAAAGCATTCTGTGAATTTGATAAAGAAGTATTCATTAACTGTTCTTCCAGTTCATTTACATCATTCACTGATTTAGTTAGATTCTCTAATTTATCCTTTGAAGAATTGAGGATCAGTTCTTTTGCTTCCTCAATTCTATTAGACTCTATTAGAAAAATAGCTTGTTTTTCATAATTAAGGTAGTCTTCAAAGTTTGCTCTCAGCTGAGCAACTTTATCTATTTCTGTCGATTTGGAAAGTCCCACTAGAGTTGAGATGTCAGCTATTACCCGACTGTTAGATTTATCGATGCTTTCGATATATTGAGTAGGGTCTGCCTTATTATTAAGTAAAAAAATTTCTCTAAGGTCTCGGCTAATGTTTCCTAACTCAATTGAGATATTCTTCGCTAGATTTACCTTTTGATAACGGTCATTGACTATTGAAACCATGTCATTATTGACCGCTCTCATTTGATAAAATCCAGTAATGACTACTGTGATCAATAGGATAAGAAAACTGCCAATCCCTAATACAAGTACGTTTCTAAGCTTCATAAATTGCTCCAATCCTTTTCTCTCTTTCTCGACAAGTTCTAATAAAACCTTCTAATTATTAATCTTTGGGTGAAGATGATCCTCTGTCCCTACTCCTTCAATGGTTAATATCTCTTTGCCGTCTGCTTGAAGAGCTAGAACTAAGCAAGAGTTAACAAGTTCTCCATCAAGAAGTACGCTGCAGGCACCGCAATCTCCTTCCCCACATCCTTCCTTTCTTTCATAATTAAATTCAAGTCTTTCTCCTTAAGACGGTAAACTCCAAAATTCCAGGTGCATAATATTCTTGGACCAAAGAACTGGCCGCTGCCGTATGTCAAATCCTACTTCGTTGGTCTTGTGTTGTTCCAAGGTATTGAGTCACTTGTTTCCTCCTCAGATGTTTTTCTTGGGCGGAATTATTTTATCTACATACTTATCACCGACAAACCCAACTAAACTTCCGAGTACCACACACATTATTAAAATAGCCACTGTTGATTCAGGGTCATTCTTCATTACTAAAACAATTATGGGTAGGCCCATTAACACTGCAATAATAAGGCCTTTTAACCAGCCTTTTATCCCAATCTTAATATGAGTAATTACAAACCCTGCTACAATCCATTGAATTAAAGCAGAAGTTATTGAATACTTATCTAGCTTTTGAAAGATCATAGGTATGATATCGATGATTCCCGCCATAAGTCCTATCATTAAGGACATTATAAGTTTTCCCATAATCAGCCTCCTCACAAAACTATATTAAACTTCTAGAATTTTATAGTTATCCGAAGTCATTAGTTTTTTGATCCCCTGAAGTGCATTTTCAGGCGTAAGGTAATAAGGGTTACTGGCAAAAACAGCAGAAACCCTATCGAATTCTTCCATTTCTTCTTTGCAGGCTCCGACAAGGTCGGTATCTGCCAATGGGCGATTCGTAAAAATTAGTTGTTCCGGATTAATTCTTTGATTTTCAATGGCCACTTCAACACGTCGATTGCAGCGGCACATTTTATCCGGATTCACTAATCCACAGTTATTTTCCATAAAACTTCGCATCTTTTGGCGTGTTCGAGATAATCGTTTGCGATAGGTTTCGGGAGTTATATCCATAATAGAAGCTCCCTCAAAGCTGTTAATTCCAAACATAGAACTTAATATATAGATCATCCTATGTTCTCGATCTAGGCATAAAAGCATGGCATGGGTACAGGATACTTTTAATTCTTCCGCCAAAATAGTTCGTTCTGCTTCGGAAATCAGAACCTGCTGTTTTGTGTCAAAGCCATCTCTTATACTTTTTTCGTAAATTTCAAAGGATAATTTTTGATTCTCGAGCCCCCTCTTATTGGTGTTAATTAAGTGATTGGATGCAATGCGGTAAACCCAAGTCGAGAATTTACTTTCCGATCTGAATTTTGCCAAATTAGTGATCAGCTTGATAAGAATTTCCTGTGTTACATCCTCTGCATCGGCAGGATTCCAAAGCATACGGAGAGACAGATTGTAGATTTTGTCCTTAATGCCTACAATTAACTCATTAAGAGCTTGTTTGTCTCCATTTATTGCTTTTTCCACTAATTCATTTTTATAGTCTGACATCGGTTTCCACCTCCGTGAATTTGTTTGTGTATATTTAGACAAAGAGTTGTTCTAAGTGTGACATGAATTCTAAACTATATTTTCAAATAGTTTAGAAGGATTACTAGGCATAATGCCCTACATTTCGTAAGCTTCGATAAATAACGTAACTGATGAGTGAAGTGAATAGCAGTATGATAATACTCTGAAGTGGATTCCCAAAGCCAAAACCTACGATCACACTGTTCACCTCCAAAAAGTCTTGTTTCCTTATATTCTACCATAGTGGTACTTAGGCCTTCTAAAGAATTTTCTTTGCTTAGTACCCAGAAACCGTTGCCGGCCTGCTTGCGTATTGCTTTTTCAAATGATATACCATGACGTAGTAGACCTTCTGTAAACTGGTATCTGTAAACTGGTAATTTAAATTTATAATTTAGGGGTGTTTTCATGGATGAAACTATAATTCAGGCCATTGTTAAGGCCCAGGATTCGCAAGTAAAGGCGATACTCGCTACGATTATTCGGACTGAGGGCTCTACGCCCCGCGATTTAGGTACCCAAATGTTGGTCATGAACACCAGCCAAATCATAGGAACTATCGGAGGAGGAGCCGCGGAAAAGCTGATCACGAATAAGGCCCTCGCACTCTTGACCGCCGACCGTGAAGTGAGCGCTGAACTCCATCACCAGGCCATAAATCAGGAGACTCAGGCTGATAGCTTTTCAGTTTGTGGGGCCGCTATGGATGTATTACTGGAACCAGTCCAAGATAAGTCTTTCTGGCAATTCGTTCAAAATCTCCAGAAGAGCGGAAGCGATGCGGTGCTGGTAACTTCTCTAGTGCCTCCTTATGCGAGGAGTATTTTGGATTCTGACGGCAACTTTCTCTTGGGGCAGCCTCAAAAAGAGTTATACTCGGCTGAAAGACGACAAGAGATCTTTTCCGTCAAGGCAGCAAAGGTGATTGGAAACAGTGATGAAAATCGTTGGTTCGTGGAACCACTTCTAAAAACAGAGCGGTTGTTAATCCTAGGGGCAGGCCACGTGGCCAGAGAAGTTGCTTTTTATGCCAAGGCGCTTGATTTTCAAGTAACGGTGATTGATGATCGTGCGACATTTGCTCTGCCTGAGTTTTTCACAGGTGCTCATTCAGTGATATGTAGTGATTTTGCTCCAGGAATCAAGGGTTATGAGCCTAGCCATGATACTTATGTCGTCATTGCGACCAGAAGTCATCCAACAGATGCGGAGTGTCTCAAGGAGATTCTCAACTTTCGAACAAAATATGTCGGGATGCTGGGAAGTACAAAAAAGATCAGCGCCATTGTAAACTACTTAAAAGAGAAAGGATACACTTCTCAATCTCTTGCTCGTTTAAAGGCGCCGATCGGTTTAGATATTCAGGCTCAAACCCCGTCCGAAATTGCGATTAGTATTCTAGCTGAGATTATTTCAGTTAAACGATCTTATAGATCTCGGGATGCCTAGCCATTTCATTAGTCCAGATATACCTTTGTTCGACCGCATCATCCGATCAATCGCTTTAAATCTCTTCGTATCCTAGCTTAATCTTTGGATGAGATCTCGGATACACATTCTATCCTTTTTTTACGTAACCCTGCCAAAGACGCGATAACCAATCCGGCAAAAACTAAAATCATTCCGATCTGGGAAATGAGGGATAATTTTTCTTTCAGCAGAAACAACCCCAGAGCAGCTGCAGTAACCGGTTCGGCAAGGGACAACGTAACTGCTTTAGGGAATGAAATTTTTGCCAAACCATGAGAAAATAAAACATAAGCAAGGGCAGTAGCAACCAATCCTAAATGTAGGGCGACGCTGATACCTTGAATGGTCTGTAGCCAATCCAGATTGTAAAATAAGAGAACAGGAGAAAGAAATAATGCACCGATAGAAAACACAACCCCGGTCACTGCTTCCGGGGGGTGAGACTCCAATAGTTCCTTGCTGACGGCGGCATACAGCGCATAAGAAACACCGGCCCCCAAGGCAAGAACAACGCCAATAGAGTTCACCTCCAATTTCTTGCCGCCTGTAATTAACAAAACACATCCAATTACAGAAAGCAGGGTGGCTGCAGCCCATTTTAGTCCAGGATTTTCCCGGCGGAAAATCATAGAAATCAAGCCAGCGAACACCGGCGCGCTGCCGATGGTCACCACCGTTCCCACAGCTACTCCTGTTTTCAAAACCCCGGCAAAAAAGAAAAGCTGATATGCGGACATACATCCGGCAGCGAAGAATGTACTCCCCTTATACCATAGTGTTTTTCCTTCCAAGGCTCCCCGCCGCCAGGCAAAAATTAAAAGAGCCGCTCCTCCTACCGCTAGGCGTACAGATCCTACGGATAATGGCGAAGCGCCGGGAGGGGCGAAAGACTGGGCTGTGCCTGTTGTTCCCCAAAGCATCGCTGCTGCCAGTACCAGTATTGAAAAAAAAGTCTCATTTTGTTTCATTTTGTTCTCCTTTAGCGTATTCAGCAATTCTCATTTATAACTATTTACCGCTGATCAGCATCTTTGTAACAATAATAAAACATAATGAGATAGTTGTTTTTACCGAGATTAGGATCTAATTTAGCTCTTCTTCATATTGTTCCGCCTAAATTCTGCCGGAGTAACGCCTTCGATATCTTGAAAAATCCTGTTTAGTGAAGATTGATGGGCATATCCCACTTCCCAGGCAATCTGTAAAATATTAAGATTTGTCCCGAGAAGTAATTGTTTAGACCTCTCAATTCTCGTTTTTTTCAGAAATTCCATCGGGGTACATTTCATAAGGCCTTTAAACCAGGAGCAAAAATAGCTAACAGTATAATGTTCTAAGGCGGCGAGCTTCTCCAAGCTTATATCTTCGTTATAGTGCTGCTGAATATATTTAGCCGAATCCGGAATCTTATGCTCTGTCAAGATGGGATAAAAATAATGGAAGAGAGAACTGATCCTTGATGGTTCGAGTGTATTATCAGCTTCACTTAGCAAAAGGAATCTAATTGCTTTCCATTTTTCATTCATTTCATAGTTTCTGCCACCTGGAAATCTATCCAGTTCCCCCAACTGAAACATAAATTGGGGAATATCTAAGACAAGAAATTTATTATGATCTTTTGCCCAGAAGGTGTGCTGACAGGAAGGGGGAAGCAAAAACAGATGTGCTTCATCCAACTTTAATTCCTTTGCGTCGGTCTTGATATTTAATACCCCCTGAAGCGGGATGATTAACTGAACAAATTTGTGGTCATGAGTTTGCATGGCATCAGCATAAGTCCTGTTTTCACAAATTATTTTATTATCCACAACTGCCTCACCCCTCTCAGAAGTATTAACGCAACTTACCTTAATAACTCATATAATATCAGTCTAACATCATACTTTAAAAGTCAATAACGTAAAATAATTGCGGCAATGACAAATAAAAAAGCGATGGATTGCAGAGTGCATTCCATCGCAGCATCACCGATACAGGCTATTGCAGTTCCCGCTGTTCAACTGCCTCTATATAGCTGTTAAAATGGGCTTCAATTTCCCGGTATACCCGCTGCAGGTCGTTCTGCTTTAACGCCTGTACAATCCGGGTATGCTCCTGCGCCTTTTCATGAAAGGTACCAAGGGTGATCACATCCTTATTCATGACAATCAGCAACTGGTAGAAAAGCCCCTCCAGAATCTTTCCACGGCGCAAGCTGCCAGACGCCTTCCAAAGGTAGCTGTGAAACGAAAAATCCAAGTGATTCAGGCGATACAACATCTCATGCGGTTCCATCTGCTGGCCTTCCAGCGCATACATCTCCGCAGTCAAGTTGTCCAACTGCCGGAAATCCGCATCCTGCAAGGTCCTCGCGCCGACGAGCAACTCCAGAATCCGCTTTTCCATGGCGATGCGGATATCAAACACCTCCATGGTTTCCTCATGTGACATCTCCAGCACGTAATTACCCTTGCGAGGCGAAAACATAACCATGCCCTGCATATTTAGTTCCCGCAAAGCCTCCCGCACAGGTGCACGACTGATGGACAGGTCGTTGGAAATATCAGATTCAACGAGCTTATCGCCACTTTTAAACTCCCCAGACAAAATTTTATTCTTAATATATAGTACAGCCAGTTCGCTTAGGTTGTGCTTTGTATAATTTTGCGCAAAATCCATTTCTATCACCAATCATCCTTATAATGCCTTTTATTATACTATATATTTCTGAAAGTGCACAGTACCGGAGATAAAGACAGCATATAGGAAAATACGGTGCACAAAGCTATGCCGGTTCCTTTATTCCATAGTAATATTGGGCGATAAAATCTACAAATAGCTTCTGCACCGGGGATAACACCATATCCTTCTTTAGCAGCAGGTAGAACCTGCGCAGGAAAAACTGGTGGTCAACTTCGATGGTTTTCACCAGGCCCATTTGCACATAAAGAGCGGTTGCTGCCTTCGAAAGGAAGGAAATCCCCATCCCGCTGGAGACTGCCTGCATAACACCTTGTGTGCTATCCATATAGCAGGCCGGCTTTAGATCATCGAGGGACAGGTCGTGCTTTTTGAGATACCGGTCGAGCTCCTGCAAGGTTCCTGAGCCCGTCTCGCGCATGATAAACGGCTGACTGCGGATAAAATCAACCAGGTTTTTACCGATAATTGCCTCATCCATATCTAAATCCGCTGGATACACAAATACCAGCGTATCATCACAAAAAGGCTCCTGTATAAATTTATTGCCTTGTATTTTCGTACCCACAATTCCAAAGTCGTAGTAGCAGTTACCAAGCTTCGCACTGACGAGGTTACTGTTGCTCTGGTGGACACGGATGATAATATTCGGGTAACGCCGACGAAACGCTGTGACAATCTCCGGCAGCAGGTACTGTGCAGGCACACTGGAGGACAGTACGGATATCTCCCCCCTGCTGTTGTGGCCAAGGCCGCTGACAGACTGGATCGCCTGATCACGCAGCGCCAGCATGTTTTGTGCATAGGAAAAAAACTCCACCCCAACTTTAGTGGGATAGACTTCTTTTGTAGAGCGCACCAGCAGCTGAGTGCCGAGCTCTTTCTCTAAAGAGCTGATATGTGCGCTGATGGTCGGCTGGGATAAATAAATCGTATCCGCCGCCTTCGAAAAACTGTTGAGCTTTACAACATATACAAACGCTTCCAGTTGCTTCAAATCCATAGCTGCCCTCCTTTCCGGAAAATATCCCGCCCTAATCATGATAAGAAAAACAAGCCGCTCGGTTTCGGAGAAGCTTGTTCAGATGGTGCGCAGTCGCTTGCCCCACACTTGTGTGAGTCTATTTTACGTTTGGAAGCTGCTCCTCGATCAGTGCCTTATACAGGCATACGCAGCACAGCAGCATAATAATAGCAAAGGGGAATGCCGCCACGATGGAACAGGTTTGCAGCGCAGACAGGCCGCCGGTCATCAGCAGAACGAAGGCCAATACAGCCTGCAGCACACCCCACAAAATCTTCTTAGATTTGCCCGGGTTCAGATCGCCCTCCGATGAGAACATTGACAATACGAAGGTTGCCGAGTTTGCACTTGTCGCAAAGAACGTGACTAACAGCAGAACCGCAATAATCGAGAGGATAAAGCCCAGCGGATATTGACTAAATACAACAAATAGCGCCGTCTCTGTATTTTGAATCGCGGTCTGGATCACGGAGTTGTCCAAATTGAGGCCAAGACCGCCGAAAATAGCAAACCATACCATGGAAACCAGCGACGGCGCAAAGATAACGCCTAGTACAAACTCCTTGATTGTCCTGCCTTTGGAGATACGGGCGATAAAGGTGCCCGTAAACGGACCCCAGGCAATCCACCATGCCCAATAGAAGATCGTCCAGCTGCTCAGCCAGCTGTTGTCGCCAAAGGGGTTGATACCAAAGCTGTCTGCAACAAAGTTTTTCATATAGTTCCCCAAACTATTTGTAAAAATATTAATGTCCAAGAGCGTGGGACCGATTAAAAAAGCGCCACCCATTAAGGCAACTGCCAACACCATATTGATGTCGGAAAGCAGCTTAATGCCCTTGTCGATGCCGCTGACGGCTGTCCAAGTATAAACAACTGTAATCGCGGCGATGATAATAAATTGTACGAAAATCGTCGACGGAATACCAAACATATGGCTGAGACCGCCGTTTATCTGAAGCGCACCCTGTCCGAGTGATGTTGCTACACCTGCAACCGTCGCGAATACTGCAAAAATATCAATGAGTTTTCCAATTGGCCCGCGCACGCCCTCTTCTCCAAGCAACGGTACAAAAATACTGCTGATAAGGCCTGGCATCTTTTTGCGGAACTGGAAGTAGCCAAGCGCCATGCCGACTACCGCATAGCCCGCCCACGGGTGAAACCCCCAGTGCATGAATGACTTGCGCATCGCCAGATTGGCGGCCTCTTCGGTCATACCGAAACTCACGTAATGATTGAGTGGTTCGGCCACGCCCCAGAATACAAGGCCGATGCCCATGCCGGCGCCAAAAAGCATGGCAAACCAGGAAAACGTGCTATATTCCGGTTTGGAATCATCATCACCCAGCTTGATTTTACCGTACTTGCTGAATGCAAGCACCAGGCAAAAGGCAACGAAAATAAACATTGACATCAGGTACAGCCAACTGAACTTGTCAGTCAAAAAAGCAAATGCGGCGTTCATGCCGTCGGCAAACTGTTTCGGGATAATGAGCCCAAGCACAACAATAATTAACGTAATCGCTAGGGATATAATGAATACGGTGTTGTTCTTTTTCATATTGCTCTCATCTCCTAATCTAATCGTCTGTCTTCTGTAATGTGGGCAGCAGCGCCCTCCATGTCACTGCATGAAAGGCGCTCAGCCCCTTAAAGGAAGAATGAATTGGCAGCCGTTAGATTTTGACCTTAAAGACCTCAGGTTCCTTAATATCTGTTGTCAAAGCATCCAGTGCAACGCCTACACGGTGGTAGCGCAGCTTGAATTGCTCTTCAACAGATGTACTTGGGTCACCCAAGGGATAAGGAATGGAGATGGTGGGCACCAGACGGTTTACACCAACGGTCTTTGAAACAGGAATCAGGTTGGCCATCTGTACGATGGTGATGCCAGCCTTTTCAATTTCTCTTGTCATCGTTGCACCGCAACGTGTACAGGTCCCTCATGTGGAGGTCAGGATGGCGGCACGAATACCATCCCTTAAAAGCTCCTCTGCAATTTCGCGACCCATTCTTGCGGCCTCGGCCTGAGTGGTTCCGGTGCCGACGGTAGAGTAGAAAAATTTGTAAACGCCACCGATCTTACCTTCCTTCTGGTATGCGCGCATGGCATCCAGCGGCACGATAACGTCGGGGTCGTTATTGGCAGCAGCCGGGTCAAAGCCCGCGTGGATCGTCATATACTCGCCCTTCTGCAGGTTCTCTAGCATGCTGACATCGTATTTGCCCCATTTTGTGGCAGATGCTGACTGAATGCGGTCCGGGTTGCCTACCGGCACAATGCCGCCGGAAGTGACCAGCGCAACCTCCATTTTGCTGAGCTCTTCCGGGGTGATAGCGGTTGCAATGGGCGCCCGGTCGGATTTCGGAATCGGCAGCTCGGTCTGGTATGCCTCTCCACGAACTTTCTTGAGCAGCATATCAATAGCGCGGTCCGCTGCGGTAACAGGCGGGTCAAGCCAGATCATATCGCGGATACCGCGGCCAAAATAACCTTCCACAACTGCAGGCAGCAGTTTCTCACCTTTGAGCAGCTTCAGACCGTATTTAGCCATTGCCTCAACGTCTTTTTTCATCGCTGCGGCGCTTGCGCCGCCCTTGAATATAATCATCTTGGAACGGTACATTTCCACACCGGGGTTTTCTTCATTCATGGATGTAAGAACCGGTACGCCGAACTTGTTTTGTACCGCATTGCAAATATGGCCGCAGGCTGCACCATAACGCCCGGCGCGGAATGCCGGGCCGGCAAAGAAAATATCGAATTCCTTGTCGTTGAGGAAGCCCAGAATCCTATCAATGCCTTCCTCTGTGCGCGAACCCATAAAGTTGTCACCGCAGATAACCGTGTGGGTTACGGTCACCTGATCGCCCAAGGCTGCCTGTAAAGCTAATGCCGGACCGACACAACCTTCGCGGATTTCAGGCTCATGATCTGCAAGTTCTTCGCCGCCAATCTGGCCAAAGAACTGGTTTAAATACAGAATTGCTTTCACGCCTTGACCCTCCTTTAAAATTCCACCATAGTTTTTGTGGACCAGCCAACTACCTGGTCACCACAAAACATGGCATTGTTTTCCATGATGATCGAGCCATCCGGCCGCACAGACGGCCCAAGTTTCTCATCATTGCCCCAACCGCCGGACAGGCCATCGCGGCTAAGAGCTTCCAACTCACCCAGCACTACAGGCATGGCCGGAAGTTCAATTAACGTGGATACATTACCGCAGGAGACAATTGCGTCTTCTTTTTCATTCATAGAAACAAGGGGTTGGCTCGCGCCGTCGCGGCCGGTACATTCGTTGGAAAGACCGACTGTTTTTACGCCAGCCTCTTCCAGGGCCACCAGGCATGCCGTGAAGTCGGTGTCCGGGTTGCCATAGCCCTCCTCGGCCACAATCGCAGAGTCTGCGCCAAGGGATTTTGCCATCTGTGCCACAAAGATTGCCGCGCGCTCTTTCTGTTCCAGTGCGACATTCAGGTTCGACATGATAACACCGAGGAAGTTCAGCGTCTTGCCATGCTCTTCATACAGACGGCGAATCATCGGGAAGTTCTGGAAGTCATAGGTCGACCACTTGGATGAGCAGGGCATGAAAGAACCTGAGATCATCGCGCCGTCCAGCACCTCGTTGGGATGCATGAAGGTAGGCAGCATATGGTTGCAGTCCCAGCCATAGTTCAGGTCGTTGTAGCCCATCTCTTCCATCTGCGACTGTGGCTGCAGTACCAGCACGACGCTCGGCAGATCGTTGACTGCCTTCGAGCGCTTGGTTACCGGCTCTAACTCGTAGACGTCGGTATCATCCGGCTGCATATCCTTTGTACAGGAGCCAATATACTCTGCCAGACGCATGCCTGCCCAGCGCAGCGCACGGTTCTTCTTCTGCTGCTCATGGCGTTCGAATTCCTCATCGGTATGGGCAACGAGCACGAGGTTTTTCAGCTGTGAGTAGTATGAATATTTTGCGCCTTCGCCCCCCATGTCGATCAGGCCATCCTGGAAGCCGCCATAATGCTTGCCAACTACCAGCACACTCATATCTTTGAGGGCATGGGTTTTGCCATTACCGGCCTGCATCAGTTCGCCGGTCACACCGGGAAATACCGGCCCGCCGCCAACGCGATAGCGGGGCTCGATTGCTTCCTTAACCGGCACCAGGCGAACCATATCGCCGGGCTTGACAATGTGCAGTTCTGCTTCCGTAATATGGGTATCCTCCCGCACAACAGCGAGAGCCTCTTCCTTATTCACCGTCAGGACTCCGTCTTTCAACTCGGTTTTCGCGCCGAAACAGATATCCTTTACATGAAAGTTTGCAAGGGTTAATTTCACAGAGACATCTCCTTTCCAATACTTGTTGATTCACATGGGACCGGGAACATTTCCCATCCGCCGGTTCCGCATAGAACGATGGTTATGTCTTTGAAATATGGTTCAGACGTGCCGCCAAAGTTGGTATTTCATTGCCGTCGACCGTGCGCATATCGAGGAGGACGCTGTCCTGTGAGACACGAGCGATCACTGGCGGATTGCCCATTCGCAAGCGCTCTTCCATCGCATTGGCGGATAGCCGATCCGACAATATACCAACGGCACAGGATGCAAGGGTCACATCTGGCAGCGAGCCGCCGCCAATCTGCGACAATGTATCCATCATCGAATAATGTACATCGGGCCGCGCCTCCAGCAGACTGATAAGCATCTTTGCCTTTGCCTCAATTTCCGAGACGGGCGAAGTAATCATCCGTAATGTCGGAATACTCTTCACTGCCCTATCCGGGTCAAGGTACTGACGCAACGTATATTCCAGCGCAGCCAGTGTCAGCTTGTCGATGCGCAGTGCACGCAGCAGGTGGTTTTTCTTCATGCGATCAACCAGTGCTTTACGCCCCACAATGATGCCGGCCTGCGGCCCGCCGAGCAGCTTGTCGCCGCTGAAGCACAGCACATCAGCATAGGGCACGCACTCCGCCACGGTTGGTTCCGTGCGGATGCCATAGTCTTTCAGCTGAGCAAGCAGCCCGCTGCCCAGATCGTAAATGACCGGAAGCCGGTTTTCCTGCCCGATGGCCCATAGCTCCCTGAGCGGTACCTCCTGAGTAAAGCCCACAATGCGGTAATTGCTGGTATGCACCTTGAGCAGTGCGCCGGTTTCATCCGTAATGGCCTTCGCATAGTCGGCTGGGTGCGTTTTGTTGGTTGTACCCACCTCGACCAGCTTGCAGCCGCTGTGCGCCATGATATTCGGCACGCGGAAGGAACCGCCGATCTCCACCAGCTCACCCCGCGAGACAATCACCTCAGCGCCTTTGGCAAGTGTATCCAGTATGAGGCAGACTGCCGCTGCATTGTTATTGACCACTAGGGCAGCTTCCGCTCCCGTAATTTCCGTAAGCAGCGCCTCCACATGTGCATGGCGTGAACCTCGCTCGCCGCTCTCTAGGTCATACTCCAGATTGGAATACCCCGTTGCTGCGGCGGTCAGGGTCTCCATTGCGTCATCCGAGAGCCGCGCCCTGCCAAGGTTCGTGTGCAAAATAACACCCGTGGCATTGATTACACCCCGTAGATGGCTTTGCAGCACCTGCCCCAGTGCAATCAGAATCCTGTCCGTAATGCCCGGCACACCCACTTCACTGGAATTTCCGTCTAGAATTGCGTGCCGGCATAAATCAATCTGTTCCTGCACCACGCGCTTAACGACCTGTCCGGGCATGCCGGCCGTTACGGTTGCAAGCCGGCGCAGCAAGTCATCCACCTTGGGGAGCCCACGCAACAGGGCTTGTTTCTCTTCCACGGCATAGCCTCCAGATTTCATGAGTTACGAACCGATATAGCCCTTGTCGGCCAAAATCCATCGCGCTTGTTCCAATTGTTCCTCCGCGACAAGCACCATCGGCCCAGTGCAGCCCATGCCGCTTTCGGCATAAATGCCCGCAGCCCAGAGCTGGCGAACGGCGTCCTCAAGATCGAGGATTTCAATCCCCATGATCTCCTCAGTGACGACAACCTTCGGCGGCGCCTTTATCTCCTGCGGTTCTTCCGCACCCTTTTTCTCCTTTTGCAGGCCGGCCAAAAGGTTGTCCAGGCCCGCTTTTTTCGCTGCGGCCAACTCCTGGGCGAAAATCTTTTGATAGCCGCCCTTTACAAGCTGTGCGGCAAACACCATTGCGCCCCGGGCCACTGGCATGCCGGATGCCCGTGAGATAATCAAAATCAACTTGTTAAAACCTTCTCCCAGGCCCGGCCCGTAGCCATAACCAAGGGATTCGTAGTTGCCGCCGGTTGTATAGGCGGCCAGCAGCTTCATTAGCAGGTTGCCAGTCAGCGGGTCCGTCACCATCACATCGCAGGAAGCCGCCAGCAGGTCATTACCGCGCATCACCGCGCCGCCGTCGCTGCGCCCCGACTGTGCAAATGTAATAGGGTAACCCGCCGCCTGCAATTTCTGCAGTGCGATCTCTGCCTGTCTGGCGCCGTCCACATTCAGAATGCCAACCGTTGGATTTTGAATGCCGCAGGCTTTGGCCGTGACAATTCCATAGATCGCGTTGCGCACCATACCCTCCACGCGATCAAGAGCAGTTGTGCCGGTCGTTGTGGCGATAAACATTTCCTTTCCGGTGGCCGGCGTAATCACACGGCCAACGGTAGAAACGCCGATTGGGAAGGGGTAATGCATGGTTACGCCGCCCAGCGCTTCACCGCTGTCAAGGAGGCTTTCGAGACGCTTATGGCCCTCCTCGCTGCTAGAGACGGATACGACCTCCACGCCGGGGTAGTCAAGGGGCTGGCTGCCGATCAGCTTCACGAGAAGCCCCTGGTCAGCAGCCTCTTTAGCTGCCTGGTAAATCAAATCCTCGCCGTGCTCACTGCCCATCGCCGTTACGGCAATCGGCACCCGCTGCATGGACGCACCGTTTTCCAAGATATCCGCCATTTGCAGGAATACATCCGAGATTGTCTTGTTGATCATATTACTCAACTTAGCGTCCCCCCTATTCCTGCAGCAAGTGGCCAGCAAAATCCTTGAGCGACTGCGCGATCAGCTTCTTCACGGTTTCTTCCGAAACAGCTTCCGCCTGGCCCTTTCCGCTGTTTTGCTGCAAGACGAAGGATACGCCATCAAACAGGTTTGTCATACGGCCGAGGAACAGGCTCCCCTTGCCGATAAACATGGCACGGCTGATTTTGCCGTCTAAGATATCCTGCCTGGCAAAGCCCATATACGGCACGCCGGAAGGAATATGCCCCTGTGTCGGAGCCCAGCCAACCATGCCGTGCTTTTTGACAAAATCGGCAAGCTCCGCCTTTTGAATATCACCTCGCATTGCAGCGAGGGCACCGATCATCTTGTAGTTTGCTTCCGGCACATTGCCGGCGCCCGCTGGCTTTGTAATATCCGGATTCTGCATTTCCACGGAATACTTGTCAACATCCGTCAGCTTAAGCCCGGCCTTTTCGAGGGCGGCGGCTGTCAGCGAGGAGATTACAGCCTGGGGTGATGAACCGGTACCCACCGTATGCCTGCCGAGGATATCTGTGTTGATTTCCGGGCTGATGCCGTCGTTTTCGCCGACAAGTATGGCAAACCCGGCCACACAGTCCTCCAGTACCGGCAGACCCTTTTTCACGTGGTCTTTGCCGTTCATACCCAGCTTCGCAGTCGAGCCGCCGGCTGCAACAACTACATATTTGAACAAGCCGGCTTTTACGAGGGATGCCGCTTGTAAAAGCGCATGAGTAGGCCCTGCGCAGAAGCCGCGTACATCACAGCCGGTTGCGTTGGTAAGGCCCGCGATTTCCGCAGCAGCCTTTGCAAAGTTGCCGCCGCCGCGCTGGTTCATATCGCCACAGGCCTCTTCCGAGCATTCGATGACATAAGCAATCTCGTCCTTGTCCACATCTGTTTTATCCATCAGATGCAGGATCGACAAGACGCAAGACGCCTTGGATACAATATTTTCAAAGATAACATGCGCCGACAGAGATTCGTCGATGTCATGGGCAGCCTTGATGCAGCCTACTATCTTACCCAGATAATAGATCGGTTCTGCGTGCTCTTTATCAATAAGTTTACGCAGTTCCGCCTCCTCGCTGGGCTTATCGAACACCTGGAGCTGAGATGCATCGATCAGGGTATGCTGCCCCAGCTTTTCCTTTACTGACGCTGAGAAGCCGGCCTCAAGCTTGACCAGGTCGAAAACATCGCAAATCTTCATCATACCAATAAATTCATCTTCAGGCATGATTTCCCCATATTTGCCCTTGCGCTGTGCGCCCAGGGCCTTCTGCTCATACCAGGGTAAAGCATAACCCTCGAGCTCTTCAGGGGTCATATTGCCGATGTACACCTGATTTGGCAGGTAAGCTACACAATCCTCGTAGCTGCGCAGGCTTTTTTCCAGCTGTGTCAGGTATTCAGCATTCGGATCCGCTTTGCGCTGTGTAGTCTGTGTTGTACCATTGTTCACAACCATATCCGGCGCGTGGGCAATAAAGTAGCTCGCGCCTTTTACCACGCTGTACAATTCAAACACCCTTTCCGTTTTGGCAAGATATACAAAGGGGCGATGACACGAAACAAAACCGGTATGCTGGTTCCTTTCCTTTGTCATCATCCCTTGCCAATTAGTTGTATTTACAATATTGCTCGCGGATCGATGTCATTTCCTTGATGATATCATCAATGTCCAACACCATTTCCATCATGCTGATCTGCTCCTCATACACCTGAGGGTCGACTTCATCCTTAATCTCTGGTTCGCAGACATGGTATACACGCAGTCCTAACTGGACTCCCGCCAATGGACCTGCAAAAGTCGGGTCACCTGCGGTTACGGTTTCAGCTGCCAGTCCGGCTGCTTCACCTTCGGCTGCCCCGAGAACAATCACGATGTTCTCGGCACCGAATTCTTCCGTAAACTCTTTCACCCGCTTTTGATTCTCCAGATCCATGGCGCCTGCCGCAGTTCAAACGAAGCATTCTGTCGATGAGAATACAACGTCTGCGCCGGCTGTTGTGCAGCAGTCTGCAATCGCCGGACCTGGTATGCCATCCCTGTCGCCAATGATTATGACTTTCTTGTCTTTCAGCAACATGTTTTCTTCCTCCTTTTAGAATTTTGTAAGTCATTAGGATTTTATAGTCAGTGCACAGAGGCAAAGTGCCGCTGCTTCACTAAATATACTTTTGAATCATGGCCTCGATAGTTTCGGGCGTTGCATCGTCCTTGACAAGCTCCTCCACCTTTTCCCCACCTTTGTAAATCGCAATAACAGGAAGGCCCAGAATCTTCTGGCTGATGGCTAAACGGCGCGCGCCGGTGGTGTTCAGCTTTGTGAACTTGATCTTGTCGCCATATTTTTCGCTGAAGCCCTCAATATGCGGCAGCAGCGCCTTGCAGGGCTCACAACCGTCACCGAAATAATCTACCAGAACTGTGCCCTCCGCCTTCAGAACTTCGGCTTCAAAGATTTCCTTGTCCAATAACAGCATGTCCTTCTCCCCTTTTCTTTGACTATATTTGAGACCTTTATGTTAATGCTCCAGATATTTTTCCACCGTCATGGCTGCAATTGCTCCGTCCGCTGCCGCGGTGACCACCTGCCGCAGTGTTTTAATCCGGATATCCCCCACTGCAAATACACCCGGAATATTTGTGCGCATCTCTTCGTCGGTTTTGATATAACCGTTTTCCATTGCCAGTACGCCCTCAAAAATAGCCGACTGTGGCAGGAACCCAGTAAAGCCAAATACACCAAAGGTACCATCTTCTTCATTAGCGAGCACTTCGGTCAATTCGCCGGTCTTGACATTTTTGACCACCATCCTCTCCAACAGGCCGTCGCCCTTTAGCTCCTCTACGACGGTATCCCACATAAATTTAATCTTCGGGTTGGCAAAGGCCTTTTCCTGAATGGATTTCGCTGCACGCAGTTCATCCCGGCGATGGATGATCGTGACCTTCCGCCCAAATTTTGCAAGATATATACCTTCTTCTACAGCGGTATCGCCGCCGCCAACGACATAGATATCCATATCCTCGAAGAAATTGGCATCACAGGTTGCACAATAGGATACACCCTTGCCAATCAGCTCCTTCTCACCCGGGCAGCCAATCGGGCGCGGGAATGCGCCGGTCGCCACAATAATAGCCTTAGCATGGTATTCACCGTGCAAGCCCTTGACAACCTTAACATCGCCGGAAAAATCCACAGACGTGATGGTATCCTGGGCGCGCTCCACACCGAACTTTTCTACCTGTTTGGTCATTCGCGCCACCAGCGACGCGCCGGACTCTTCGTCCAGACACCCAGGATAGTTTTCAATCTCCGATGTGATGACAATCTGTCCGCCATCCTTCTGTTTTTCGATCAGCAGTGTGTTTAGCCGAGACCTGCCTGCATAGAGGCCGGCGGAAAGTCCGGCCGGGCCTGCCCCAAGAATAATAACGTCATAAACCTGCATATCGTTCCACCACCCATTCTCTTCATAATTTTGTTTATGCCTATAGCATCTACAACAAAATACGATCCTCGCCGGCGCGCTTTGTCAGCTTCTCCTTATCGAAACGTTCCAACAGCAACAGCGCATATTTCCGGCTTGTCTGCAGCCTGTCACGAAAATCCGGCAGCTTGATTACGCCATGTTTGGCCGCAAGCTCTTTGACGATCTCTCTGGCATCCTGGTATAGCTGCCTGTCAATCACCAGCTGCCCATCTAGCGCCATCAGCGTATCCTGCAGCAGATATTCCATCACCTGCTGTTTTTCCCTAAAACTTCCGACAAGCTCCGGCAAGCTTGGTAACGTATAGCCGCATTCACGCACCTTGCCCTCCAGTTCTGCACAAATTTCCTGCTGGCTCGGCGAAAACTGCGGGCTGAAATCAGCGATTGCCACCAGATTGTCGGCAGCTTTCACCACGTTTCTGGATTCCAAAAGGGAGAGCAACAGAGAAAACTCCTTATCCCCTCCGGCGAATGTCTGGCGGGATTTCAGCTCCGCCTTGGACATTCCCCTGCGCAATGTGTATGTGTGATGGTAGTTCCGCAAAAGACCTATCACTTCTTCTGTAAACGTACCAACACTGTCTGGATGTATGAAGACGTCCTGCAGCCGGATCAGCCGTTCGGCTGCCAGCAATTCATGCAGGGTATCCTCAATCGATGCCAGATATACCAGCCCGGCCAGCATATCTTTTGTAAGCAGCGGATGCGCCCGCACAAACGTCTCCAGCATATCGGGCGCAGAGCCGGTATCCTTCAGTCGTACAGTGTCCAGAATCTCCTGTGTTACCTTGGGGTACCTCGGCGCAGTAGGGTCAACTACCCTGCCGCCGCCTATGGTTTCGACGGGCGAAATTGTACGAAGCACAAAGGCGTCCCCCTTGCGCACCACCGCCTCCTGCTCAAACAAGATCTGCCCATACGCCTCCTGACCTGCTGTCACTTGCTTAACCCCAAATGGGATAATTTTCACAATCAGCTCCCGCGCACCGATATACAGTTTCAGACGATCCATTTTCTTGATGGTAAAGTTCGTGTTTCTGCTCAAGCTAAACCGGACATCCATTACCTTTGTGGCAAAGACCGAATCTTTTTTTGCAATGACACAGCCACGGCTTACCTGTGTCGTAGCGATACCTGGCAGATTGATCGCCGTACGCTGTCCAGCCCGCGCCTCACGCACATCCTGCTCATGTATTTGCAGGTTGCGCACCTTGGCCGGGTGCCCTTGGGGATAAATCACCACCTCATCGCTGACATGTAATATCCCCTCCGATAGGGTTCCGGTGACCACCGTGCCAAATCCGTTAACAGAAAACACCCTGTCCACGCTCATTCTGGCGTCCTTTTCCACACTGCGATGATCCACCAGTAGCGCCATACTATCCAGGTGGCCAACCAAGGCGTCAATCCCCTTGCCGCTCAGTGAATCCACCTCGATCAGCGGTGCATCCCGCAGGAAGGTATCCTGTAAATACTCTTTGGTGTCTTCGAGAACCAATTCCTTAAACTCCTCGTCCACCCTATCAATTTTCGTCAGCACAACAATGCTCTGTTTGATATCCAGATAGCTCAGGATATCGATGTGTTCTTTTGTCTGCGGCATTACGCCTTCATTGGCTGCAATGACCACCATGGCAATATCAATTCCGCTGGCGCCTGCCAGCATGTTCTTTACAAAGCGTTCATGCCCGGGTACATCCACAAGGCCGGCGACTTTTCCGCATGGCAGCGTAAAGTAGGCAAATCCCAGATTAATCGTAATGCCGCGCCGTTTCTCTTCTTCCAGCGTGTCAGTATTCCGCCCGGTCAGCGCCTTTACCAAGGCCGTTTTTCCATGGTCAATATGACCTGCGGTTCCTATGACAATACTCTCCATGTCTTCAACCCCGCACAACGATTTTAATGTCACCCCGATGCTCCACGGCAATTATCCTGGTACTCGGCAGCTCCAATGCTGATAACCTTCTTAACAGCGCAGCCGCTTCCTTAGGATAGTAATTCCTTTCACTTACTACGGCAAAATTGGTGACCCGAACGAATATGCCTCATTCGACAACGGCTTATTATCCGGGCCGTATTGGCGGAAGCATATGGGAATCGAACCCACCCACGGCAGTCAATGCCGCAACACGGTTTTGAAGACCGGTAGGCACACCAGTTACCTTTCTGCTTCCATAGTCGATTGTCTACAATCAACAATCGATGATTTTATTATAGCCGTTAAACAATTATTTGACAAACGTATTTTTAAATATTAAGCATATCCTTTATTTCGATTTTCTATTAATATAAGCGCGATCATTCCATGCTATATATTGATTTTTCGACAAAATGAACGGTATTAGCTCACGCCAATCTTCCTTAATTAGCATATCTTGGGTGCTCTGAGGGTAACAGGTTTAAACTTCCGTTCCACCTTCACTTCATTCCCATTGAAAAAGCCTGTCCCGAAACGAATACGTATTCGTTCCGGGACAGGCTTTTTATCGTGACTAGCTAGGTACCAGGAATATCCAGACCACCGCTTTCATATCTAGAAGGGTTATTTGGCTTACCTTCAGTAAGGTGGCTAGCTCTTGAGGTCACTAGGGAGTTAATTCTCTTTCAAATAAGGAACTCCCAATTTAGCAGGTACACTAAAGGATTTTCTGGAAACCGTTAAAACAATCGTCATAATATAGGGCAGAGCAATAAATAATTCATTGGGAAATAACGCACTGCTCCCTGTAGATTGCATATAAATAGCAATTGCTTCAGCAAATCCGAAAGCCAGGGTACCAATAACTGCACCTTTGGGATTCCAATTGCCTAAGAAGCAAATGGCAAAAGCAATCCAACCACGACCCCCAATAATATTCGTTGTAAACATGCCCAGAAAACCAATCGAATAAAAAGCACCGGCTACTCCGCCCATAACCCCTGCTAAAAGCACCGTAAGAAAGCGAACCCTAAGAACATTGATGCCTGCCACATCCACCGCCTCAGGATTTTCACCGGCAGACCGTATCGTTAAACCAATAGAAGTTTTATAGAGTATGAAATAGGAGAGAGGCGCTAACAAATAGATAATGTAGGTCAATATAGTTTGATTAAACAGTATTTGCCCAAGCAGCGGAATATCTGAAAGCAACGGAATTGGAATCGTTGCTAAAGGATCAACGGTTAGCGGAGTTATAGGAACTCCAAAAATGACTCGGTACAAAAATGAACAAAGGCCTACTACCAAAAGATTGATGGCCACCCCTGTAACCACTTGATGCTGCTTTAAATAAATGCAAATCCAGCCATATAAACTTGCCACCAACAAACCGGCCAGCATGGCAGATATAAATCCCACGGTCAAACTGCCGCTTAAATACCCTCCCACAAAACCGGCCCAGGCTCCCATTAAAAAGATACCTTCAATAGCCGTTACCATCATCCCCGTTCGTTCGGCAATGACTTCTGCTATAGCTCCAAACAGCAATGGCGTCCCCATCATTATTGTTATACTTAACAAATAGATCATTTTGCCACCGCCTTTTGTAATTTGCGTTTTTCCCGGTTATTTTCTAACCAGGTCCGAACAAAATACGATAAAATAACAAATACCATCACAAAGCCTTGCATCAATTCAATGATACTTGAGGGGATCCCTGACATCTGCCCCATAATAGTACCACCAACCTTCAGCGCACCGAATAAAATAGCGGCAAAAATTATGCCTATGGGGTTGCCATTGGCTAAAATTGCAATTCCAATCCCAGCTGCTCCAAGGTCTGGATTAAAGCCCTGAACCAACATATGTTGCACCCCGTTAACTTCTGTAAATCCGGCCACTCCTGCTAATGCCCCACTAATAAAAAATGCCAGAATATACAGTTTCTTGGAATTGATGCCTGACATTTCCGCTGCTCCTGCATTATAACCTACGGCACGGATACGATAACCCAGGGCCGTCTTGTAAAGCAGAACCCAAACCCCAACACACGCCAGCACTGCCAAAACAAAACCAATGTGCAGCCTGGTACCCGGGATCATATAAGGCAGCCAAACAGACTCAGCAAGAGCATCCGTTTGAGGGTATTCCGCTTTCGTTTCCATGAGAAACGTTCGCAGCGAATAATTCATAACTGCCAAAGCCACATAGGTGGACATCATACTAACTAAAAATTCATTGGAATTGTACCTGGCCTTAACAAAACCGACAAATGCCCCCCAGAGGCCACCGCCAACAATCGTTAGGAGCAAGGTAATAATCAGGACCAGCCAACCAGGCAAGATGTTCTGAAGAAGCAAGGATCCGGCGGCTGCAATTACCGCACCAATGTAAAACTGCCCTTGGGCGCCAATATTGTATAAATTAGCTTTGTAGGTAAATGCAAACGCTAAGGCAGTGAACATCAAAGGGGTTGCCTTCACAAAGATGTCAGCAAAGGTATATCCGTCACGCACCACGGAAGTAATTAATACGCTATAGGCGTTAACTGGATTTTTACCCAGAAAAAGAAGCATTAACCCACTGGCAACGAGTCCTAAGACAATGGCCAGAATATTGGTGATCAGTAGATCTCGTAGCTTAGCCTGCATCGTTGCTCACCTCTCCTTCGCGAAATCCGGCCATTAAAAGACCAATCTTTTCGGTGGTAAGCTCGGAACTGTTAAATACCCCTTGTATTTCGCCCTTATACAAGATCGCAATCCTGTCAGATAGCGCAAAAATCTCCGAAAGCTCAGTAGAAACCAGTAAAACACTTTTTCCTTTGGCACGTTCCTCAAGAATAACTTGGTGAATGTGGTTAACCGCGCCCAGGTCCAACCCTCTGGTCGGTTGATCGAAGACGATGACCTTCTCTCCATTATCCACTTCCCTGGCCAAAACCACTTTTTGTTGGTTGCCCCCTGATAAACCCCGGGCAATGGTCTCCGGTGAAGGAGCCTTAATTGAATAGTCCCGAATCTCCTGTAAGGCGTATTGATTAAGCTTTTTCTTATTAATAAACCCACGCTTTTGCCACTTTTTATCGTAACTACTCTTCAGCAGCATATTCTCGGCAATGGACATATCCATAATCATGCCATCACTGCTTCTGTCCGCAGGAACATAGCCAATTCCCAAGTCAATCCTGGCTCTGATTCTTCGTTCAGTAATATCCTCCCCATCCAGCAAGACTCTCCCCTTTGTCGGCAAAATAGCACCACACACTATTTCGCAGAGTTCCTGCTGTCCATTGCCACTAACCCCTGCAATTCCAAGAATTTCTCCTTTGTGCAAGGTCAAAGAAATATCCTTCAAGGCCGGAACCCCGTTTTTCTCCTGCACGGTAACATGTTGGATTTCCAAGCGCACTTCCTGAACAAGAGATTCCTGCCGGTCATCTTTAGTTATCCAATTTAAATCTCGGCCTATCATCAACTTGGATAATTCCAGTTCGTTGGTCTCATTCCGTTTTATGTCTCCATAGACCTTTCCCGCCCTCATAACAATAATCCGATCCGCAACACTCATGACCTCTTTTAACTTGTGGGTGATAAAAATAACCGAATTACCTTGGGCGGTGAAATCTCTGACAAAGCCCATGAGGTTTTCAGCCTCTTGAGGAGTGAGAACTGCCGTTGGTTCATCCATAATTAAAAGATTGGTTTTTTGATACAAGGCCTTTAAAATTTCTACTTTTTGTTGAACACCTACTGCCAAGTCGCGGATATAGTCATTAGGATTAAGCTCAAAGCCATAAAGCTCGGCTAGCCTTTTGATTTCTCCCCCAAGCAACTTCTGCTCAATTATTCCATGAACATTGCCTAAGATAATATTTTCTGTCACAGTGTGAGCAGGTACCAGAGAAAAATGCTGTTGGATCATAGAAATCCCAAGTTCCATGGCCTCCTTGGGCGAATTGATTTTTATCTCTTTGCCATCTTTAAATAGTTTCCCTTCGTCGGCCTTGTATAGTCCATAGAGGATCTTCATAATTGTACTTTTACCTGCTCCGTTTTCTCCCAACAAAGCTAAAACTTCCCCTCTTTGAATGGAGAAAGAAACATCTTTATTAGCTATAACTTTGGCAAAGTATTTACTGATCCCCCTAAGTTCAAAAAAAGCTGTCTCCACAATTTCACCACCTATTCAAAAAAATAGAGGCACCTCTCGGAACCGCTATTTTTTTGCTTTATTTATTTATAATTTAAAATTAAAACGAACTTCTACCCTGAAAAATCTCCAAAACACGCTTAAGAATAGTAGCCCCAAAAGACAGGGAGGCTTCGATCCACAGGAGTGAACCCATTGCATGGAGAGGCGGTAAGGCTCACAAGCTTATCTTGGGAAGCGGAGCCACGGGTTCACGTCAGGTATTACCCTGAGGTTTGGCGGAGCTCCCAGGTCAGCGCGTGGGCGAGCCTCGGAATGCCGAGTACGAAGACACTGTCTTCGCACGAATTAGCTGATCTTGCACGGATGTGGACGAAGCCGCCCGACCCGAATGAATCCATTTTCATCCTACGATGGCGCCCTTATAGCAGCATAAGGGTCTATTTATTGACAAACATCGCGTTAAAATCAACTTCACCTTTTTTAGCCTTCTCCATGCCTGCAGCTACTTTGTCTTGGACATCTTTACTAATGTTGGCTGTATAGACCGGCTTAAAGATATTCTCAGCAATTCCTGCTTCATGGACTTTGTTGCCATCTAAACTGCCATCAAGGTATTTTTGAATAGCCCATACATAAAAGGTTTCAAAATCAAACACCACAGAACCTACAACAGTATTGGGATCAATGGTTGTCTGATCTCCCGAGAAACCGATGAATTTAACCCCTTTTTCTTTGGCGGCCTGGATAGAGCCTAAACCAACCTGATTTGCATAAACAAACATCACATCGGCACCATTATCGATCATTGTACCGGCCATTTGTTTGCCTAAAGCTACATCATCCCAGCTATTTGCATAGGCACGAACTGCTTTGGCATTTGAAATTCCGCGCTCTTTGGCGAGATCCACAGCGACTTTTTCATAGACATCCAGTAAATGTTCCATAGCCTTGTTAGGGAAACCGCCGATGGTGGCAAATTGACCGTTTTTGCTGACTTCTCCAGCCATTAAGGCAGCTATATAACTTGCCTCATATTCTTTGGGGAAAATCGGGGCGACATTTGGGCCATTGCTAACCATTCCATTGACGACGCAAAAAGTTGTTTTGGGATAGTTTGCTGCAACCTTATTGGCCGCTTCATCAAATTGAGTACCTGCTGCCATAATCAGATTATAACCACGCTCTGCATAATTTCTAAAGGTAGACTCATAATCAGCAGCCTGTACGTTTTCCACATATTCCATTTTTGTGCCAAGAGTTTCGTTGGACTTAACCAGCCCGGCGTAGTTTGTGGCATTCCAGCTTTGATCATTAATAGGACCAGGTAACATAAGAACCATTTTGTAATCGGTTGCACCTTTTTTGCCTGAATCTACTGTGGTGGTGCCACATGCTGTCAGCAAGAACAGCATTAATACAGCCAAGACAGTCGCTGTCAATTTGGACCTTTTCTTAAACATTTCTCTTACCCCCTAATATAATCTTGTTTGCCTTACCAAAGGATTAGGGTCAGCCCTTTAAATCTTAGCCCTATTGTAACAAAAACAAGCCGCTCTCATAGTAACAGTCATGTCGAGTTTCTAGCACTATCTTGATACAGCACTTCAGATCTTGTCACTTTCTTAACATTTTGCACTATTTTGCTTTAGGGCTGTTTTTTCTCCGCTCATCCTCCGGAGTAATTCCCATATACTTTTTGTAAAGTCTAGAGAAATAACTTGGATTCTGGTACCCTACCCTATACGCTATATCTATAATTTTAAAATCTGTATTGATCAATAGGGTTCTTGCATGGGTTAGTCGATAGTTGATCAGGTAAATACTAAAGTTTTCGCCGGTTACCTCTTTAAACAATCGGCTGAAATACTCAGGAGACCGATACACCTGTCCGGCAACATCGGCAAGGGAAATGGCTTTATTAAAATGTTCATGAATATAAATTAAGGCCTTTTCAATAAATTGATTGTTGTTATCATTATGCTCGCCGGAATACTCTGTCAGGGTTTTTTGGGCCGCGCGTTCCAACTGATCCGCGATTCTTGGTCTGTCATATTGCTTAGAGCGATCCTCTTCAATCTTTGCCAGTATTTCAATTAATTCCGAGCTTCTTAATTCAGACTTTAAGATGTATTCCTTAGCACCGCAGGTGATTGCTTGTTTGGCATAGGAAAAATCAGCGTAATTTGTCAAGATAACAAATTCCGTCTGGGGCAGTACTTTCTTAATATTTTTCATCGCCGTAATTCCATCCATTTTGGGCATTCTGATATCCATTATCACCACATCAGGCTTCTCTTTGACAGCCAGCTCATGGGCCTGCAAACCATCTGATGCGATTCCGACAATCTCCAACCTGGTATTTTTATCTTTCAGACAATAGTTCAGCCACTCCCGAATCGGCAGCTCATCATCTGCAATGACAATTCTTAGCATAATTCCTCCCTAAGCATATCGTAATTTAAGGATTACTTTAGTTCCTTCCGGCTCATTCTGTTCAATGCTCAGACCGTAGGCACCTCCGTAAAGAATTCTAATTCGTTCATGCACATTTAAAATTCCTACTCTGCTCATTTGAACCTCTTTATTAAAGATCTCGGTAATTTTCTCCTGGCTCATGCCGATTCCGTTGTCGGAAATCGTGATGTATAAATCATCATCTGCTAACTCAGCTTCCACCTTAATCACAATCAATCTATTGACCTGCAAGCCGTAAAAAATAGCATTTTCAATAATTGGCTGCAGGATAAAGGAGGGGATCTGAGCATTTAAGGTGTTTTCATCCAGTAAAAATTCTACGATAAAAGCGTTGGCATATCTCATCTTTTGAAGAGCTACATAGTCCTCCAAGTGCTTAACCTCATCTCTTAACAGTACGAATTCATCCCCTCGGGACAGCACCCTTCGCAACAGCTTAGAAAAATGATAAAGCATCTCCTCTGCTTCTTTGTTTTTCCCCATTTCAACATAAAAACGAATGGAGCTTAAAGTGTTATAGATAAAATGGGGGTTGATTTGAGCTCGCAAAAAATCAAGCTCCAGCAAGCGTTTTTGTCGTTCATTGTTGACGTTTTCTTTAAGCAAAAAATTCACCCGCTGAATCAGTTCATTAAAGGAAATGGAGATTTCCGAAAACTCCTTATAGGCACTATCCTCAATTTGAATGGAAAGATTACCGTGATTGAATTCAGTCATTTTATTGGTGAGTAAACTTAACGGTTCCGCAATTTTTCTTCCTACAGCGCTTAGTACCACGCCAGTTAGTAAAATGCATAAAATCCCAAAAACAATTAAAAACAGCTCAATTTTTTTGAGAGGCATCATGGCACTTTCTAACGAAACAGACTCAACAATGTACCAGCCGTAAGCGCTAATCGGTTGAAAAATGAAGAGCTTATCATCTTTCAAATAATAGTTATCCAACTTATTTTTGCTATTGGCTTCAACAAAGCTATTTAGTTTTTCAGTGATTTTGTCTTTCTCCTTGTGAGAAATGATCAACCCATCCTGGTCAACAATAAAGAAATCCTTTTCTTCATTCGTCAAACGAATATAATTATCATCCAGTAGTTTTTCATTGACGTTTAACAAGAGCACCCCATAGTTTTGTTTGGAAATATAGGCTTCAACTTTTCTGGCTACCTGGAAATAATAATTATATCCCCCTGTGGCAGTAACGTAAGACTTGATGGGAAAAATTTCACTATCCTGGGCATTTTCCAGTGCTTTGTCAAAGGTTGCTAAGTCACCCTCCTGATTGGATGACATGGAATAGGAGGTGGAGTAGGTATTGCCGCGCTTATCGATCAAATGGGCGTCGATGAGCATGGCCGTACTTCGATAAGACCAGATGTAACCCGACATAATTCCTTCAATTTTCAGCAGCTGTTCCTTGTTGGCACTCTCTCCGCCTGAGCTTTTTTTCAGTGATTCAATAATACTTGTATCATAGGCAATGCGGCTGGCTAGAACTTCAACATCCTTTAATTCCTGATTGATCCTGATGGCAATCTGTTGAAGCATATTAGTGTTCAGCTGAATCACCTCTTTGAGGATAACTGATTCCGCATATTTATAGGTCGAAAAAGCCAAAAACGTAATGAGGCATTGGAGAATAATAAACAGCATAATGAACAACTGAAGAATTAAACTTCTTTTTTTCATTTCACAATTTTCCTTCAACCTGGAATTCTTTAAGTAACATTACTCAAGAAACAAATTCGACAAGGCTTAGAATTACCCTGCACCCCTTGGGAAAAGCAGCAACTATTTACGACTCCTTCATTTGGATGTTTTACAATCTCTGGGTTCTCCTTCGTAGAACAACCATAGCATCTGCGGAAAGTATTCAGAATTGCTTAACGATCTTAGTATGTTAATATTGTCTAAAGCAACAAACAGAAAGGCAAGTGGCATTCCGCAAATGAATATCCTTAAGAGATTTATAGCCTATTATAAACCCTACAAATTCCTTTTTTACTTTGACATGTTTTGTGCCATCATTGTTTCCGCAATTGACCTGGCCTTCCCCCAAATACTTAATTACCTTGCTAAAAATTTATTTACCCAAGACAAGGAAACAATCCTGCACTCCATAGGATTTATCGGCTTGGCTTTACTGGCGATGTATGTACTTAAATATTTTTGTCAGTATTTCATTATTTCCTGGGGCCACATCATGGGAGCCAAGATGGAAACCGATATGAGAAGGGATCTTTTTAATCATTTTCAGAAACTGTCTTTCACATACTATGATAAGAACAACACCGGTGAAATGATGTCCAAGCTAGTAGGAGACCTCTTTGATATCTCCGAGCTGGCACATCACGGACCGGAAAACGTTTTCATATCCACCCTTAAGATCATTGGTTCCTTTGCTCTCTTAATGTTAATTAATGTCAAAATGACCTTGATCCTGCTGGGAGTTACCTTAATCATGGTATTGTTTACAATTTATAAGAATGTTAAAATGGCCCCCAGCTTTGCTGACAGCCGTGTAAAAATCGCCGCTGTCAACTCCGGTCTGCAAGACAGTCTAGCTGGAATCAGAGTTGTCAAGTCCTTTGCCAACGAAAACCTTGAACAGAAGAAATTCAGAAAAAGCAATCACCAATTCTTAGACTCCAAAGTAAAGATTTATCATCTAATGGGCGGTTTTCACGCCTGGAATTCTTTCTTTGAAGGGCTTCTCTATGTTGTCATTATTGTTTCCGGCGGACTATTCATTGCCGATGGCTCATTAGGAATTTCAGATCTGGCCATTTATGTACTTTACATTAACCTCTTTATTAACCCCATTAATGTCTTAATCAACTATACTGAATCCTTTCAAAAGGGGTACGCCGGGTTTAAGAGGTTTATTGAAGTATTGGACACGGAGCCGAATATCGTGGACAAGGACGATGCCATACCCATAACTGACGTAAAGGGAGAGATTCGGTATAAAAACGTATCCTTTCGTTATAACGATGATGCTAAGGTTTTAGATAATGTCAGCCTCACTATTGGCGCCGGACAAACCATTGCTTTGGTGGGACCTTCCGGAGGCGGGAAAACCACCTTATGTTCTCTGCTGCCCAGATTTTATGATGTGGCCTCCGGTTCCATAACCATTGACGGCAAGGATATCCGGGATGTCACTTTAGAATCTTTGCGAAATGCTATTGGCATCGTGCAGCAGGATGTCTATATGTTTGACGGTTCTATCAAAGAAAATATTGCTTACGGCAAAGCAGGCGCCACAGAATCAGAAATTATTGAAGCAGCCCAAAAAGCCAATATTCACGAGTTTATCGTGTCCCTTGATGAGGGCTATGACACTTATGTAGGAGAACGAGGGGTCAGACTCTCAGGCGGCCAAAAGCAAAGGCTTTCCATCGCCCGAGTGTTCTTGAAAAATCCCCCCATTTTGATTTTAGATGAAGCTACCTCCGCTCTGGATAATGACAGTGAACGATATATCCAAACATCACTGCAGAAACTATCCCAAAACAGAACGACAATCGTGATTGCTCATAGATTAAGTACCATTAAAAATTCCGACGAAATTATCGTCGTCACTGATCAAGGCATTCAAGAGAGAGGCAGTCACAAACAACTCATTGAACAGTCGGGAATCTATGCTCATTACTATAATATGCAATTTGAAGGTTTGGAAGTGTGAACCAGAAAGGGGCGGTACAGTTGACGGGTGAAGGGGTTAAAGTAAACCAAGAGATCACTGATCTGATTACAGAATATGTTAGAAACTATCATGACTTAAAAGGCACTGAATTTGATTGGCGATATCCTGTCATCGGGTTCGCCGATGCTCAGGATTTGTTGTTTCCGAAATTAAAGGAATTAATTGGTCCAAAGCATGCACTTCCTTCGGACCTTGTTCCAGATGCCAGATCAGTCATAGCTTTCTTTTTACCGCTCTCCAAGGAGGTTGTTAAAAGTAATACTCATGGAGAAGAGAGTTCTAGGGAGTGGGATATTTCTAGCATTGAAACCAATAATTTAATTGATGACTTAAATAAATACCTATTCGAAAAACTATCACAAAAGGGATATGTGTCCTCATTACTTCCTGCTACCTATAATTATGACGGAGAAAAACTGATTAGTGACTGGTCGCATAGACATGTCGCCTATATTGCGGGAATTGGTAAATTCGGGATCCATAACATGTTTATAACTAGGAGCGGATGTTGTGGCAGATTAGGGAGTGTAGTAACCAATTTAGCGTTGTTGCCGACGCCGCGAACAGAGGACGAATATTGTCTGTACAAGTATAATGGGACATGTAAAAAATGTGTAGAAAGATGTGTCAATAATGCCTTTCAAATAGGAACTGATCAGCTGTTTTGTGATCGGACGAGGTGTAATCAACAAATTTACGATAAGCTTGTGCCAGTATATCCAATTGGTATAGGGGATACCTGCGGAAAATGTATGTGTGGCGTACCTTGTTCATTGGTAAGCCCTACCGAAAAGTTAATCAGGCCTGCCGATAACCCTCCAGAAAATCGCCCAGGCGGTCACAGGCAATTTTTAATTCCTCGATTTTAGGCAAATAGACGATACGGAAATGATCAGGCATTGGCCAGTTAAATCCACGCCCATGAACCATAAGGATATGTTTTTCATGAAGAAAATCCAGGATGAATCTTTCATCATCCGATATATTAAACCGCTTGATATCAATCCGGGGGAAGACATAGAAGGCAGCTTTAGGTTTAATCACCTGAAGACCAGGAATATTGTTTAAGGCATTAACGATATAATCCCGCTGCTCATAGATCCGTCCTCCGGGTAAAAGAGTTTCGTCGCATGTATGGATGTCAGAAAGGGCTGTTTTAATGACATACTGGGATTGTACATTTGAACACAACCGCATGGATGACAAAATGTTTAACCCGCCAATATAGCCGCGAGCGTGGGATTTGTCTCCGCTTAGGCACATCCATCCGCAGCGAAATCCGGCAATCATATGGGATTTTGAAAGGCCGTTCAGGGTTACAACTAATAAATCGGGAGCCAATGAAGCAATGGAAGTATGCTGATAGCCATCCATCACAAGACGGTCATATATTTCGTCAGAAAAAATAATCAGACTGTGCTGTCGGGCAAGTTCTGCAATCTCTTCCAATAATTCCGTTGAATACAACGCACCGGTGGGATTGTTTGGATTAATAATAACAATGCCTTTCGTCTTTGAGGTTATTTTCCTGCTGATATCTTGGATATCGGGATACCATTCAGACTGCTCATCACAGATGTAATGGACGGCTTTTCCCCCTGACAATGTAATAGCCGCCGTCCACAGCGGATAATCGGGGGCGGGAACAAGAATCTCATCTCCGTTGTCGAGCAGTCCCTGCATAGCCATAAGAATTAACTCACTGACACCATTTCCAGTATAGACATCATTTACACCAACCTGGGGTATTTTTTTATATTCACAATAATTTACGATGGCTTCACGGGCTGAAAGAATACCCTTTGAATCCGAATATCCTTCCGCATTGTGCAGATTTTCGGTCATCTTATGAATGATCTCTCCGGGAGCCTTAAATCCGAAGGGGGCAGGGTTGCCGATATTTAAACTCAAAATATCGAGGCCTTGACTGCGCATGCGCTCAGCTTCCTCAAGCACAGGCCCACGTACATCATAACAGACATAATCCAGCTTTTTTGACATATTAAATGTTTTCATTAAAATCCCCCACTTTCAAAAATTATCATCTGCCAAACAGGTGGTTGAATAGCTTTCTGCTTTAACGAAAGGCGGTTTTTATTTCTTTGCCTCGATAGGCCGAAGCCTACAAATTATAAAAGCCCTAAGCTGATTTAATCAGCTTAGGGCGAATTAATAAATCCGTGTTACCACCTAAATTCAGAGGTTACTCTGCTCTCTAACGGCATAAAATGCCGCTTCCGTTATAACGTACGGAACTCCGGTAAAGCTTACTGGACAGATATCATTCGGCTAAACAGCTCAGAAACGGCTTCCCTGTTTCTTCACGAAGATTTTCACCAACCATCTTCTCTCTAGACATCTAAAACAGGTACTATTTTTCTTCATAGCTTAGTGTATTAATTTTTGTCATTATAGTTTAAGAATTTAAAAAAGTCAATAACTTTTTTATTGGTCTCCTGTCAAGGTTTTTTTGCCTGCTGCCCCTCATTGTTCGGCTATTGCTTCTTTTCAACGGGCAGCCAGACTTCACATCGGTAGTCCTCCGCCTGTTGATTCCCTTCAAAATAGACTTCGATATCGGGAGCATTGGCGTATTCGTAACCGGAATTGGGCAGCCATTCGCTCACAATACGCTTTTGCAGATTTTGTATAGCGGCGGGCATGGCCCCGATACATTCAAAGATAGCCCATGTACATTCCGGAATATGATACTCCGCCATTTCCTCTGGCGTTTCCTGATCGGTAGCCACGGCAATGTAATAATCGAAATCCTTACCGTTCATGCACGTGCTTACCCCAAGGATGCCCTTCGGCTCCCGGTTCATTAGGGTGCAGAGTTTCGGAATAACGCCGCTTTGCACTGTCTTTTGCCAAAACAGCGGCACCTTGGCGAAGGATTCTTCAATGTTCATGGAATAGTGCTCTCTGACACCTGCAATTTTAAATGCGCCCTTTTTCTCGATTCGATAGTTCATCTCAGCCTCTCCTTTGATCGTTATTTTGAAGCTGATGGGTGGATAGGCTTTCAGCTTAACGCCTTCTGCTCTTGCGACGGACGGGGCCATACCGTGAACACTCTGAAAAGCACGGTTGAAAGCCGTCGGGGATTCATATCCATATTTAAGCGCAATGTCAATAATTTTTTCATCGCTGTTTTGCAAATCGAATACCGCTCTGGTCATCTTCCTCCTGCGGATATACTCTGAAAGAGGTAGGTCCGCAAGATAAGAAAACATACGCTGAAAATGAAACGACGAACAACGGGCGATCTGCGCGACGCGCTCCAGGTCGATTTCATCCTCCAAGTGTTCCTCCATGTAGTTTATCGCTTCATTCAGGCAACTGAGCCACTCCATACCATCACCTCTCACAATCAAAGTATATTAAAACCCGTATTGGCCGTCCTCTCTTTCCCTGCACGGATATAAGAGGCCTGCCGCTTTTGAATACGGACAAAAAATCGATACCATCCGGTTATATAGTCTTGATTCCAGATCTAAGGGGTTCCCTTTAAATATAATCCCAGTCACTTTCGTAGAACAACCATAGCATCTGCAGCCTTAACACCCATTTTAGCAGGATATACTATTAAGGGGTTGATATCCAGCTCTTCAACTCGATCCCTCAGTTCCGTTACCATGGCAGATACCTTCATAATTACATCCACAAGCGCATCTAAATCGGCGGGTGGTTTTCCTCTTACTCCCTTGAGCAGCCCGAAACCCTTAATTTCTTTGATCATATCCAGGGCATCTCCTGGACTAAGTGGCGCTACACGGAAGGAAACATCGTTTAATACTTCTACGTAAATTCCGCCCAAGCCAAACATAATGGTTGGACCAAATACTTTGTCCCTAGTAACCCCAATAATTACTTCAATACCCTCCGACAACATTTCTTGTACTAACACCCCGTTAATCCTGGCATCCGGCTTATGTTTTTTCGCATTTTGCAGTACAATCTTGTACGCCCTTCTTACGTCTTCTTCCGTGGACAGATTAAGCATTAAAGCATTTGCTTCGGTTTTGTGCGGAATATCCGGTGAATCCACCTTGAGAACGACTGGATATCCTATCTGCCCAGCCATAAAAGCAGCCTCATCCTCATTTTGGGCCAAGCTTTCCTTTGTAACCGGAATGCCGAAACTGGCTAGGAGGTTCTTAGACATCCCTTCGCTTAAAACACCTTCAAAGCCATTCAAATCAACGTTGCTTCTTTCCCCTTGAGTTATAACCGGTATTTGATAGTCACTATTTTTCCGTTTACGTAGAAACTCCGCATAATCAGCCATCTGAGCCAGTGCACGTACTGTCAAGGTTGGATTAAAGAACACAGGCAACCCAGCCCTACGTAACTCTCTGACCCCTTCGCCTTCGTCAGTTCCAGGGTAAACCCAGGGATTAAGGACTATGGTCTTACTGGTAGAATTATAAATATCAATAACTCCCCGGGCAATTTCAACTCCGTATGGTTCAAATAATTCAAAGTTTGCAAAAATCATATCTATGTTATCATCCTCAACTAAAGCCTTCAAACAGGTCAAAAGTATTTGTGGATGTGTCATGAACTTACCTGTCATATCGATGGGGTTCTGGGCGGATGCAAAGAAAGGAAGAACCTCTTTCATCTTGGCCATTGTGCTTTCTTTAAGCATGGGAAGGGTTAAACCCAGCCCCTCGCACGCATCGGCTAGAGTAACTCCGATACCACCGGAAATACTCACTATGGCAACGTTTTTTCCCTGGGGTAACCGGCCTGCTGAAATTAATGGGGCAAAGGCAATCATCTCTTCGTACCCATCAATTCTGATGATCCCTGTTTGTTTAAAGAAACCATCATAGATCTGGTCAACCCCTGCCAGAGACCCGGTATGCGAGGAGGCAGCCTTTGCTCCAACCTTACTTCGCCCCACTTTCATAATCATTATGGGTTTTTGAAGTTTCGCTGCTTCTTCAGCCACTCTACGTAATTTAGCCCCATCTCTCGCGCCCTCAAGATACCCCCCTACCAGCTTGGTTGCGTTATCATGAATCATATATTCTAAAAAATCAGAAAATTCCGTGTCCGCTTCATTGCCCACACTAACGAAATAATTAAACCCAACACCGTTGGCAAGAGCCTCTGCATAGATCAAGACACCATAAGCACCGCTCTGGGTGACAAACCCTATAGATTTTGAAGCAACGTCTGGTATATCGACAATATGAGCAAAAGAAGCCATGACTCCGTTAATGGTATTAATCAACCCTACGCTATTAGGTCCACACAGTCGAATACCGGACTCCTTAGCCAACGCTGTTATTTTTTCCTGAAGTACACGCCCTTCTAAACCGATTTCTGCAAATCCCGAACTAAAGATGACTGCTGCACAAACACCCTTGGCAATGCACTGTTCCAGAGCGGCATAGACCCCATGAGCAGGTATTGAGATTATGACCAAGTCCACTTTACCAGGTATATCTGCCAAGGATGGGTAACATTTTTGGCCAAATAGTTCTTTATAGTTTGGGTTAACAGGATAAATCTTACCTTTATATCCTCTGTTTATCAGCGAAACCTGTGGTTTTGAGCTAGGTTTAGTTGTATCACTTGAAGCTCCAATAATAGCTATTGATTCAGGTTCAAAAAATTGTTTTAAAGAATTTACATAATTTAACATATGTTTCACCTCATACATAATAAACTCTCGAAATCCCGTTCTTCAAAGACAATTTAAGGAAAACGCTACGCGTCTTTTTACTATACATGTCTTTGCTATGAAAGCAACTCAAGGTCTATGTCATCCTGAAGGAGGTACGACTGAAGGATCTAGATCCTTCGCTGCGCTCAGGATGACATGAGTGAAAGAGCACCCTAAAGTTATACTTTCTGAAACGTAATGAAAAAAAGTTCCTTATAGTTTGTTCCACATTTTTACTTGTTTTCCTTCATTGATGCTTGAATATTCCAAAATAAAACAAAAAGGCGCCATGTCTAGTCCCTAATCATCATAAACATCATAAACATCAAAATAATCTTTACACCTCCAGACTATTATAGTAGTATGTATCTATACTACTATAATAGTCTGGAGGTTTTATTTTTGGCATTGGTTAAGCTTTTTGACAGCGAACTCAAAATTATGGACATTGTGTGGGATAAGGAGCCGGTATCCGCCAAAGAAATCTCTCTTATCGCGGCAGAAACAATCGGTTGGAATAAGAATACAACGTATACCATTATTAAAAAACTGATGGATAAAAATGCCCTCAAACGGACTGAACCGAATTTTATCTGTACTTCCCTTGTCCAAAAAGCAGAGGTACGAAAGGCTGAAACCCAAAGCCTTATCGACAAGTTGTACAACGGCTCTAAAAAAGCCTTTTTCGCCTCCTTCATAGAAGATGACCTTTCTGAGGATGAGCTGGAGATGTTGAAAAAACTGATAGAAAAGAGGTAGTCCATGCTCGCTGAACTGTTTTACTGGGTACTTAATATGAGTATCATCGGCAGTGTTGCCGGATTGCTTGTTTTGTCAATGCGCAAACTTAAGATTCTACCTCGTTTTGCAGTCTATGTCTTATGGCTTCTTCCTCTGATCAGGTTCTGGCTGCCTTTTGGAATTGCTAATCAATACAGCCTGCTTAACCTAATTTCTAAGTTCACCACCAAAACAGTGATTATCCGCCAGGAACTGCCTCAGATCACAACCAGCAATAGTATAATGGCTGCCAATCAATATTTCCCTCTCGAATACAAAACCGACTTGCTTAAAAACCTATTTAATGTCGCATCCCTGATTTGGATTATAGTTTCCTGTGCTGTCCTTCTAATCTTAGTACTGCTCTATTTCTTTACCAAATCAGAGTTGAAGACAGCAAAGCTTATAAGCGGCAATATTTATAAATCAGACAAAATTACCGCTCCGGCTGTCTATGGTATTATTCAGCCAAAAATTCTTATCCCTGCCCAGATAGCTGCTGGAGATCTAGACTATATCCTTCTGCATGAACAGGTGCATATTGCGCGCAGAGACAATCTATTTCGGGCCATAGCCTTGCTGACGGCCTGCATTCATTGGTTCAATCCACTATGCTGGGTATTCCTAAAATACTTTTTTGCCGATATGGAACTGGCCTGTGATGCAAAGGTTCTCAAAAACCTCAATGAACGGCAAACCAAGGAGTATGCCCTAACCATACTCACCTGCGCTTCAGGCAAAGCTTTCTTCGCGTCGGCATTTGGCGGAACAAAAACAAAGCTGCGCATCGAAACGATCTTATCCTACAAAAAGCTTACTCTCTTTTCTTCACTCTGCATTGCTGCCTTGGTAATCTCAATTGCTATCATCATGATCACCAACGCCACTGTTTAGGAGGTGCTTCTTTGAAACGAGTTTTCTTAATAATTTTGATTCTTTTCTTGCTGCTGACGACATGTACAAAGCCGGACAGCAACAACCTGCTGAAGGCAGACAATGTTACCATAGGTTATGGCTTTTCCAGTTATGCAATGTTTGGAGCGGATCAAGAGGTCGTCGATAACTTGCTTAGTCACTTCAACTCTCTCAGCTTTAAAAGAACTGCTAAACAAATGGATCCGGCAACTGCCTTTCATGTGAATTTTTCCTATAAGGGAAAAGGGGTTAAAAGCTTCTGGGTTGATAAGAACGGTGTATTTTGGCTTGACGGTAAGACAGAATGCTTTACAGTCTCTTCCGGTGACTTAAACTATCAATACATAAAAACCGTCTATGAAGACAGCCAAAACATCTCAGCCAGACAAGCAACCAAAGCGCATTTCAGGGTGAACACTTATGACCTATAAAAAATTCTATATACTGTCACTGTCTATCCTTTTCTTAGCCTCTATTTACCCCCTATACATGGGTTTTGTAACTCTGGGCAATTATTTACAACATGGTTTTATCAATGTGGTTGATTATCAAAAATACATTATTCCTTACACCCCTTTATGTATTGCCTTAATTGCTTCGGCCGCACTCATGCCCCTCATCTTTAAACTGTGCAAAAGATATACTCTGCCGGTGGTTTCAGTTATGGGAATTCTATTATTCTTCGCTTTTGAATATGGCTTTGAACAAATTAAAGTAATCGAAGGCTATGTGGAAATGCCCCTTGAATCCTGGCAATTAAGCTTATGCATGGCAACCCCGGAGGTCCTCCGCTCTATCGGCCAACCTATCTATGCAGCGAATAATCCGGCTTTCAAATTTCACTTCTACCTTATTGCTATTGTCATCATACTTGTCGTGCTGAATGTGATCTATGGTTTTGGAAAAATGATCAGAGAACAGAATTTTTCTAAAAAGCATCTGATGATTGCTCAAGGGATTTCCGCTTTGTTATTCATTAGTCTTTGCATTTTCGCCTGTTTTACCGCTTTTTACAGAAATGGCACGCTCCATATTTCATCCTTATCCGCCCTACTAATGTCCGGATTCTTTACAATCTTCGGCATCACCATCGGTATTTATTCCGGCACGATGTTTTATGGAAAAAGGAAACTGTTCTCAAAGATCATACCTGCCTTATTTGCCTCCTTGACAACACTCCTCATGTATATGGGGGAGCTGGTACTGATGGATGGGGTTCTCTTCATCTATGGCAAGGGATTCTTCTTTGAATCCCTAGAGACAATTCCCTTCTCACCAGCCGACCTTTTAGTTATTCTGTGCTCCGGACTGATTACCTATCTCCTTATGCATATTGCAATGTTGAAAGCCCGGAGATAAAAATCTCCGGGCTTAGCTTTTGACGAATAATGACTAGAAGGCTTTAGTAGGTTTAAATAAATAAATTAACGTTTGAATCCTCTGCTTCTCCTAAATAATAACCAACTCCGCCAATTTTAACGCCGTCCAAAAGTTCCTCTTGTCTTAGACCCATGACATCCATCGACATTTGGCAGGCTACGACCTCTACTCCATTGCACATTGCTGCACTGATAAGCTCTTCCAAGGAAGAAACATTTTTGTCCTTCATGACTTTTCTGATCATTTTCCCCCCCATGCCCAGCATATTCATGTTCGATAACTTAAGCCGTTTGCTACCCCTCGGCATCATCATGCTGAACATCTTATCCATAAAGCTCTTTTGAGTACTGACCTTTTCGTGTTTACGCAAAATATTTAATCCCCAAAAGGTGAAAAACATCGTAACTTTCTTTCCCATGGACGCAGCTCCATTGGCGATAATGAAGGAGGCTATAGCTTTGTCCAAATCTCCGCTGAAGACCACTATTGTCTTATTATCCTTTAACGCCACAACTTGCGGCTCTTGCTGAACTGAGTCCCTGTGAGCACCTTTTTTTATGAAGGCTGTAATAATCCCTCCGGCCTTAGCTACGTCTATGAGGTGATTATTGGTTCTTTTACTCCAAGCTTTAATATCCTCATAAAATCCTGGATCAGAGGCCAAAATTTTGAGTATTTGACCCTGCTTTAAAGGATCCATGGCAGCTTTAACTTGCATCAATGGTCCAGGACAACACAGCCCGCAAGCATCAATACTTTTATCAAAATGCCCATTAGGGGGATCCACTTCATGGGGTCCCGGATGGTCATACTGGCTCTCAGCGCCTGTGTTTTGCGGCTGGAATTCTTGCAGCGAGATAGTTTTATAGCCGCCGGTAATATTTAAGACATTATAGCCATTTTGACTTAAGATCCTGTCGGCTATATAGCCCCTTAAGCCCACTTGACAGTATTCTATTATCGGTTTATTCCTGTCTAACTCGCCCATTCTGTCTCTTAAGCTGTCTAAGGGAATATTGATGGAACCGGATAGGTGCCCATTGTTATATTCCTCTTCCGTTCTCACATCCAGAAGGATTGAATCCTTAAGTTTAGTCAACTCGATATCCTTCCAGGCTGCTACATGAGTTCTCCCGGCTAGCACGTTTTGAGCTGAAAATCCAGCCATATTTACCGGGTCTTTGGCCGATGAGAATGGCGGAGCGTAGGCTAATTCCAATTCGGCTAAGTCGTCTACCGTTCCTTTTAAGCGAATGACAGCAGCAATAACATCAATTCGTTTGTCAACGCCATCATAACCGATTCCCTGTGCTCCCAGCACTCGACCTTCATCATTAAAAATCAGTTTCAAGGTTAGCTGTAAAGCAGCCGGGTAATAGGACGCATGCGCCACAGGATGAACGTAGACGACCCGATAAGGCAGATTGGCATTTTGCAAACTTCGCTCATTGGCCCCTGTGCTGGCCGCCGTCAAGCTGAAAACTTTAAGGATCGAGGTTCCTTGAGTACCCTTATAAATGGAATTCAAACCCGCAATATTATCCGCTGCGATTCTCCCCTGCTTATTGGCCGGTCCCGCCAAAGGGATAGCCGTCTTCTCTCCGGTAATAAAGTCGACAACCTCGATGGCATCTCCTACTGCGTAAACACCCTTTACATTGGTCTGCATTTTTTCATCAACGATGATATGGCCTTTCGATCCTAACCTTATTCCCGAGTCTTTTAAAAAGGCAGTGTCAGGGACTACGCCAATGGCCAAAATGACGAGATCGGAAGTCACCACTTTTTCGCTGTTCAAGGTTACTTCGATTTGGCTGCCAACCTCTTTGAAGGCTTTAACTCCGTCACCTAGAATTAGATCCACGCCATTTTCAGCTAATTCCTTTTCAGCCATGACCACCATGTCTGAATCAAAAGGAGCTAAAATATGGGGAGCTGCTTCGACTAACGTGACCTTCAATCCTCTCTCAATCAGATTTTCAGCCATTTCAACTCCGACATAACCTCCACCAATTACTATGGCGCTATTGGTGCCCTTTTGATCAACATAGGCCTTGACTCTATCTGTGTCCGGAATATTTCTCAAAGTAAATAGTTTCGAACTGTCTATCCCCGGGATATTGGGTCGGAGGGCTTTGGCCCCGGGTGATAATACGAGATCATCATAAGATTCTTCGTAGATCCCTTGATCCTTACTTCTGACAGTCACGCTTTTCTTTTCTGTGTCGATGCCAACCACTTCACTATTGATCCTCACATCAACGTTAAACCGGGCTTTCATAGCCTCAGGTGTTTGGACGAGAAGTTTCTCTCGTTCCTTAATAGTTTCACCAATGTAATAGGGAAGACCGCAGTTGGCAAAAGAAATATATTCATCTCTTTCAAACAAAATGATCTGGGCTTTTTCATCAAGTCTTCTAAGTCGCGTGGCTGCGGAAGCTCCCCCAGCTACGCCTCCGACTATGAGTACCTTTTTTGTCATAGAATTATTCCTCCATTTGCGCTAGTAAATGATAGTTTGACACCTAAATGCAAACTTTATTTCCAATTCCATTTCGGGCTTGAACTGAAAGCTCCCTTGCTTAGGCCCATGCTCATTATACCCCCCAGGGTTATGGGGGTCAATGGGAAATAAATAACAAAGTTTTATAACGGTTTGGTCAGTGATACCAAAATTAGAGCTTGCAGGTAAATAAGGGAAGGTATATAATGACCATGGTATATTTGTATACCATGGTCATTATAACTGGGTTGATATAATAATATAATGAGGTGGATTATTGATGACAAAAGAACCAAACCGGCAGGAAAGGAAGAAAACTCAAACCAGAGGGTTGATCTTCGAAGCAGCGATGGAACTCTTCTTAAAGCAGGGCTATGACGATACAACTGTTGAACAAATCGTAGCCAAAGCTGATGTGGCCAAAGGTACATTTTTTAATCATTTCCCTACCAAGGATGCAATATTGTCTGAACTTGGTCGACAGCGAGTGGAACTGGCTGAAGTGTTGCTTCAAAAAGAGTTCAGTCTCCTTAGCAGCGCCCAAGAAAAGATCATTTGTTTACTAGAGGTGTTTGGCCAAGTTAATGAGGAGAACAAGGAAATTACAGAACTAGTGCTAAGAAACACGTTTGTTCAAATGTTCTCTGATGTTGAGCAGGAGAAACAAAACCAGCAGGAATTTATATCGGTCATTGAGGGCCTTGTGAGCGAAGGACAGGTACAGGGCGAATTTGTTAATAATGCTGAGCCTAGGCATGCAGCTGAGATCATTGCCGGCATGTATTTCTTCACTCTTTACCAGTGGGTACAAGACCAACTAGAGAATTCTTTGCAGCTAGAACTACTCGCCAGGACTAAAATAATCTTAAGAGGAATACAAACCAGACAGAAAATAGAATAGAGTCACTTGAACAGAGAGTGAGCAGGGGGAACGTTTGATATGGCGTTTATAGGAATTCTCCTGGGGATGTCCGCATCCATTATGATGCAGACCATTCTAGCCACTGTGCTACCGCAAGTGGTTGGCGAACTTGGGGGTGCCCAACTTTACAGTTGGGTCTTTAGTGGGTATATGGTGACCTCAACTGTTACTATTCCGATATTTGCCAAGTTAGCTGATTTATACGGGAGAAAACGTTTTTATTTAGGGGGTATGCTTGTCTTCTTAATTGGTTCAGCTTTAAGCGGGACTGCAGATTCAATGACCGAGCTTGTGATTTATCGGGCGTTTCAAGGTTTGGGCGCTGGCGCTATCGCACCGGCAGCTATTGCAATCATAAGTGACCTATTCCCTATTGAACAGCGGGGAAAAATGCTGGGTATTTTAGCTGTAGTTCAGATCCTAGCTAATTTGATGGGGCCTTTACTAGGCGGTTATATCACAGATAATTTTGGCTGGCAGTGGTCCTTTTTTGCCGTGCTTCCTGTTGGAATATTAGCTTCGATCTTTGTAGAAAGGGGTTTGTCCGAATTATTAAAGCCTTCCAGTGCATCGGATTTTGCTAAGATCGATTGGGCAGGCGGTCTATTATTAGGGATTGGAACTGTCATGTTTATTCAAGCACTAAGAAATTCGGTTGATTGGCAAGGAAAGCCCTTATTAACCTTATTACTTTTTGGTCTAGCTGGAATATTTTTTACGGCTTTTTTCAGGCAGGAGAAACGCCACCCTGACCCTGTTGTTTCACTGGACTTATTAAAAACACAAAATGTTCTAGTATCCTTGGTAAGCGCCTTTTTATTGGGGGCAGCCATGTATGGAACAATAGCAGTTTTACCGATCTATGGACAGGGGTTATGGGGGGGGACTTCCCTTCAGGGAGGAAAACTTTTACTTCTCTTTACGTTAGGAACAGGTCTAGGTGGGATTGTAAGCGGCAAGTTATCTCAAACGTTCAGTTATGCCAGGTTAGCCACAGGTGGCTGGACAGTGGTAACCATGGGGTTTACTTTGCTTGCTTTTACAAGCAGAATCGATGTTTCTAATTTTCTCATGGCTTTATTAAACTTGATTAGCGGTTTTGGCTTAGGCATAACTATAGCGCTCTTTTTGTTACCGGCTCAGAACTCGGTGGCGGAGAATCGGAGAAGTGTCGCAGCTGGTCTAGTGCAGCTATCCCGTAATCTCGGAGGAGCGATTGGGATCCCCCTTATTACAGGGTTACTTACTGCTACGGGTGGGTTAGACCGAACCACTGGGACGACCGGCAAGTTTTTCGTAATTTTCCTGGTCCTGGCCCTACTTTCGGCATTGGGGGCAATAATCGGCAATCGTTTCAAAGGTTCCGTTATAACCGACCGGGAAAATTCCCGAGTTAAGCCTTTTCAAAACAATTAAGGAGGCGGTATAGTGAAGAATCGGTATATCTATTGGTTCGATGAACTGGACAAAAATGCACTTGCTATTGTAGGTGGTAAAGGTGCTAATCTTGGAGAACTGGTAAAAGCTGATTTTCCCGTTCCTGGAGGATTTTGTATAAACGTGGAGGCGTATAAAAAGACGGTCGCTGGCCTTGAAGAGAAGATCCATTTAGTGTTAGACAGTGTTGAGTGGGTTAAACTGGATGATGTCGAAGAAAAGGCTGGACAAATAAGAACAATGATTCTGCAGAGCGCTGTATTCGATGACTTACAAGTCGAAATTAGCAAAGCATACTTAAGCCTGAGCGGGGAAATACAACCTGAGGGAGCACTGGTTGCCGTACGTTCATCCGCTACTGCGGAAGATTTGCCTGACGCTAGTTTTGCTGGACAGCAGGATAGCTATCTCAATGTTCGGGGAGAAAAAAATGTACTGGACCATGTTAAACGTTGTTGGGCCTCTTTGTGGACGGCTAGGGCCATGGCTTATAGGCAAAAACAGGGCTTTGACCATAAAACAGTCTTTCTTTCGGTAGTCATCCAATTAATGGTTGATTCTGAAGTCGCGGGAGTAGCGTTTTCGGTAAATCCATTGAATGGGAAACTGGAACAGATACTTATTTCATCATCCTACGGACTGGGGGAAACAATAGTTGCCGGTACGGTAACACCGGACTCCTTTGTTCTAACCAAAAAGGATCTTTCTCTTGTTGAAAGGACACTTGGGTTGAAAGAGAAACAGCTAATAAGGGAACCGGGTGGAAACAATCAACTCATTGATGTACCAAAGGCATTAAAGGAACGATTTTCTCTCTCTGCCGAGCAATTAAAGGAATTAGGCAAATTGGTGTGTAGGGTCGAAGAACACTATAACACACCTATGGATATTGAATGGGCATTCTTTCAAGGAAAACTTTACCTATTGCAGGCTAGACCAGTTACTACGCTTAAACAGGATATTAGTATAAAGGATAGTCTGGTTTCCGGAAAATTGAGTAGACTTCAGCAGTTTATGATTGATGATATTTTAGAACACTATCCGGAAGCTCCTACACCGCTGGATTATTCGGTAGTTACAATGAGTTATCAATCCTTACTGGACTCGGTGGCTGACTTAGGAAATGTCTCCCAGGCTACGGAAATTATGACGCTGAGTGAGGATGGAGACTTAAGATTAAATCCGCCTAAAATACGGCCCTCCGTCCGAACCTTATCGATACCTTTCAAGCTCTTTCGGAAAAACGCGTTAACGACTGACCACTGGCATAACACCTATGGGAAAAACATCAAACCTTTTGTCGATGGCGTCATAGCGGAGGATCTAGCCGGAGTAAACGAGTCATTAATGCTTGAACAATTTAGGGAGATATTTGGCCTAGCACGTAAGGTCTGTGACTTAAGGTTTTATTATATATTTAAAGCTAACCTCATACCGATGACTGCCCTTTCCCTAATCTTGAAGTTGTTCACTCCTAAAAGTCAACGACCTGTTTTAACGGATCTAATAATGACTGGTTTGGATTATAAAACGGCTGTGATCGACCGAGAAATTAATCGGCTTGCAGTTTTTGCCTACCAACATCCGGAAGTAAGAACGGCTTTTATCGAAGAAGACAGGGATGTCTTCTTTGGAAAGCCTATGAAAGAAGTATTTTCTCGCCTAACAGGGGGAAACGAGTTCTTACTAGGTGTTGATCGATTTCTCAAGGAATACGGTTTCCGTACCGAGAAAATGTATCAACCGTTTAGCGGAACTTCATGGCTTGAAGATCCGGCCCGTTTCTTAGTAATTATTAATGCAGCCCTGCAAGACACGTGCTTAGAGAAAAGGGAAGGAATTGAAATCGAGCGCAAGAACAAACATGAGCAATGGGTAAATTCGTTCAGTGCTAGTTTAAAAGGACCTATAAGACGAATCTTCGAAAGGAGTTACTTAAAAGCAAGAGAAAATCACATTATACGAGAGGATACCTTGTTTACTTTAGAAAGTTTATTTACGGTCGGTCGGAAGATTACCGATGAATTGGGAAAGCGCTTAGTCTTGAGGGGATATCTAAATGGAGCGGAAGACATCGTTTTCCTTACTGTGGAAGAAATCACGGAAGCTTTTTTAGGAAGAATTAATAGAAATAGTTGTATTCAAATGATAAAGGTACGGAAAATTAGAAATGCCGTCAATCAAACCTTATGGAAAAAAGCTCTTTATAGAAATTTGGATAGCAATGTAAATTCAGAAAGCCTTAAAGGACTGGCGGGTAGCCCCGGAATGGCTAAAGGGCCAGTGCGGATAATTACTGGCGTTTCTGATTTCGGAAAACTAAAAAAAGGAGACATTTTAGTTTGTCCTTATACCGATCCTACTTGGACTCCTTTATTTGGTATGGTGGCTGCAGTGGTAGCGGATACTGGTGGGCCGTTATCCCATGCGGCTATTGTAGCGAGGGAATATGGTATACCCGCTGTTTTAGGCACGAAGGTGGGAACGAAATTTTTCCAAGAAGGAGAGGTTATTCTTGTAAATGGTGAGGATGGTTCAGTGCATCGAATTTAGTAGTAAACAAATTCGTACCTCCTGCAGCCAATTCCCCCGATAACTCCTAAAATAGAGCGACACAAGGGGACGGTTCTTCTGTGTCAATGTCTAAGCCTTTCGGACATGTGGAATGAAAAGCCAGTGACCTTGCATTTTTGCCGCAGGCTTAATCCATCATTTCTTAAACGCCTCAATATTTTGTTTGTGCATCCTTGTCCATCTTCTGTAAAGCCGTTACTGGTTTACCTTTCATTATTCTCTTGGTGTTTCATATGCTTCGGCTTTCGCTGATTCGTTTGGTCTTATCGCAATCCAGGCAGTGGTCTTCGTTATCCTCTTCTGTGAATTTTTGTGTTCCCACAATAGGGGCACTTTGCTTAATCTGTGATCTAAAATCCCTCCTTAACCTTTGTACATCATTCAATAAATTCGCTTGATTACCTATCCGTTATGCCAGTTTGCACTCCTCCCGCGATAAGCACAACACCGATATTGATGAAAATTCATACTGCCATTCCCTCCTTCTCTAGAATGACTAATGCCTGAAGGAATAATAATTGTATGAAGTCACTTGGATCAGCATTATCATACAGCTTATGAATATAGGGAATGTGCCAGTTTCCAATGTAATATTGCTTATCATCGTAATCACTATAAATCCTAAAGATACATTTTTTGATACTTGAAACGCGTTGTAACCACATTTATATATTCTAAGTTTTTCAGCTTCATCACAGCTTTCCAAAAAGTCCTTATGAAATCGAAGAGAAGTAGGTTCACCTTTTAAACGGTTATCAACTTTTTGTATATATCTGATAGCCACAATCTCTAATACCGATGCGCATATGACGCTAAACATAAACAGAAACATGACAAGTAAGAAATCCCCTCTGGTTTTATCAAAAGTCATTCCGAATAGCATCATGTTCAGTATTAAAAACACTCCATTAATTAGCATTGATAAATTAAATGAATCCTCACCGGCTTTTTCATAAGCATCGGCTCTGTCGTCTGATATGTTAATTTGATTATAATTTCTCTTAGCTTTCACATATTGATATACCGCTGGCAAAAATAAGCATAGAATCAATCCAATATAAAATGCAAAGCTATTTCTAACAAAAAAATCTCCGATTTGAACAAAACTACGAATATAATTAGGTTGATGTAGTTTGAGTAATCCCAACGAAAGGATTATCCCTATTACTCCACCAATACCCATTAAAAATACCATCTTAAATATTGTTTTCCTATTCATTCTCTTTGTCCTCCTTATAACAAAATACTTCCTCCACAGCCACATCAAATACTCTACATAGCTTAAGTACCAAGGTTATTGAAGGATTGTAATCGCCTCTTTCAATTAAGCTGATCGTTTGCCTGGATACACCAACTAATTGACCTAATTCAGCCTGGTTTATTCCAAGTTTTGCTCTTTGAACTCTTAATGTATTAGTTAAGGGCATATTCTTCTCCTTTCAAGAAATCTACTAACAGTGAACATTAATGCTCTAATATAGATTCCCTGCTTTTTCTGCTCCACTTTTTTAAAGAAGCTAAACCAAATCAAATGCAATTCCATTCCGCATCCTATAAAACGATAATCTTAGGTTATCACTCAATTTTTGATTTCGACAAGGAGTTCTTCATCCCCAATACTAGCTTTTTTCATCAACCTCTTCAGTTGGTTAATTTGTAATCTCTTTGATTCTTTTCCCCTAACATCTCTTCAATGGATTAAATATTTTTTTAATCGTTTTGCATAAAACTCCTTCCTCAAACATGATTGACAGTTTTGTTTTGCAATACGACAACTATGTTTGTCATTATTAGTGTATCACTGACAACTATTGTTGTCAACCAAGTTAAGGCCAAGTTAACGGAATGAATGATCATAGTCGTAAAAGCTACACTCGAGACGCCGTCATCAATAGCTGACCCTCTATGTTTATACGGAACTGACCGTAGCCGCCCCAGCTTGTAAGATGTTATATATTTTTCGGTTTTCTTGTGAAAAAGAATATTTTTTAGTATCAACTAGAGAAAAGTTTATGGACATTAAGTGCTACCCCAGTTATGAGATGTGGACATTACGATAGGGGTATTAATGAATCTTGTCCATCTCCCTTCATGGCGATAACAGACCAGATTGTGTGATTCAATTAACAGTTCAGATATGATTTATAGCACTTAAAAAAGATTGACTAGTCACAGTCTAATCCCTCTTCCTAAAGTATCATAAATTCATAAGTCATTAAACAAAAGGAGATTGAAACACAATGTCATTAAAAGATTTTTTCACATTTGGTGGTAAATCCCAAAACGATAAAGGCTTTGTAAAAGAAATCAATCCAATGTTTTGTTATCAATGTGAACAAACCCCTAGTGGCGGGTGCACTAAATTCGGAGTTTGCGGTAAGAACCCGGATATCGCTAGTCTTCAAGATACCATAATCTTTGGTTTAAAAGGGGTAGCGGCCTACGCCACACATGCACGGCAACTGGGTTATAGCGACCCGGAAGTCGAGAAAATAACTCACGAAGCGTTGTATTCAACCTTGACAAACTCAAATTTTAATCTTGCCGAAACCATTGGCATGGCCCTTAAAATTGGAACTGCAACCGTTAAGATTATGGATGTCTTGGACCAAGCCCATACAGCTTTGCTGGGAACACCAACACCAGTAACCGTTTCCGAAGACAAAATTGAAGGGCATTGTATTGTCGTCACCGGGCATAACCTGTTTGCCCTCGAACAGCTTCTAAAACAAAGCGAAGGCAAAGGCGTTAATATTTATACCCACTCTGAAATGTTGCCGGCGCACGGTTATCCTCATTTAAAAAAATATGAGCATTTGAAGGGTAATATCGGTAAGTCCTGGTTTGATCAGCGGCAGCTCTTTGAAGCTTTTCCCGGAGCAATCCTCGGTACAACCAACTGCGTGATGCCGATTAAAGGAAGTTATAGTGATCGATTCTGGTCCTACGATGTTGCAGGTTTGGAAGGAGTCGCAAAGATCGCCAATGATGATTTTACCCCTATCATCGAAAAGGCTCTGTCCTTACCTAAAGCGGATGTCAAATCGAATAAGACTTTGCTGACAGGATTTCACCATACCACAGTATTAGGTATTGCCCCACAAATTATTGAAGCCGTAAAAGCTGGGAAAATCAAGCGCTTCTTTGTCATTGCAGGCTGTGATGCACCAGGAAAAGGCGGCGACTATTATCGTGAATTAGCTCTCTCCGTTCCTCAAGACTGTGTCATACTAACCACTTCCTGCGGTAAGTTTCGTTTTAATGACCATGATTTTGGTACGATTGATGGAATTCCCCGTTATATTGATTTAGGTCAATGCAATAATTCCGGTTCAGCCGTGAAAATTGCTCTAGCCTTAGCAGATGCCTTTGGCTGCGGAGTAAACGACCTTCCGCTAACTATTGTTCTCTCCTGGTTTGAACAAAAAGCCGTGGCCATTCTATTGGGACTCTTTAGCTTAGGCGTAAAAAACATCTATGTTGGGCCAAAAGCTCCAGAATTCATTACTCCCGGTGTATTGAGTGTCCTCCAAGAAAACTTCAATCTTCAATTAACCGGAGATGTGAAGACTGACCTTCCCAATATGTTAGCAG